>NZ_JBGORW010000005.1 GCF_041538065.1 Leptotrichia hongkongensis
CAAGGAAAATCAGTAGGTTAAAGATACATTAGGGAAGAAATATTTTTTTTAATATATTTTTGTAACAAATGTTTGACATCTATACAAAAGAAATCAAAAATAGAAAAGAAAAAATATATAAAAAGAAATCAAATTGTGATATAATAATGTTTGGAATATAATAATAAATAAGGAGAGGGTATAATGGCTAGAAAAAAAGCTGAAGAAAAAGAAAAGGATGATAAAGCGTTAAGCGAAAAGGAGAAAATGCTTGACTTGGCACTAAAGCAGATTCAGAAGGACTATGGTGATGGTGCTGTAATGAAACTTGGTGAAAATCAGAAAATGAATATAAGGGCTATTTCTACAGGAAGCTTGAATTTGGATATAGCGCTTGGAATTGGTGGGGTGCCAAGAGGAAGAATTGTTGAGATTTATGGAGCGGAATCTTCAGGGAAAACAACACTTGCACTTCATATTATTGCGGAAGCTCAGAAGGCTGGAGGAACGGTGGCATTTATTGATGCGGAACATGCTTTAGATCCAGTTTATGCAAAGGCTCTTGGAGTAAATATTGATGAACTTTTAATTTCACAGCCTGATACAGGGGAGCAGGCACTTGAAATTTCAGATATGCTTGTAAGAAGTGGAGCAATGGATGTAATTGTTGTCGATTCAGTTGCGGCACTTGTTCCAAAAGCTGAAATTGAAGGAGAGATGGGCGATCAGCAAATGGGGCTTCAGGCAAGACTTATGTCAAAAGCACTTAGAAAATTAACAGGAAGTATCTCAAAATCTGATACAGTTATGATTTTTATTAACCAAATAAGAGAAAAAATTGGAGGATTCTCATTTGTTCCAGGAGTCCAGACAACGACTTCAGGAGGACGTGCTTTAAAATTCTTTTCAACTGTAAGAATGGAAGTAAAAAGAGTAGGTTCTGTTAAGCAGGGAGACGATGTTATTGGAAGTGAAGTTGTAGTAAAAGTTACGAAAAATAAAGTTGCACCGCCATTTAAAGAAGCTAAATTTAATGTTATGTATGGAACAGGAATTTCTAAAATTGGGGAAGTACTTGATGCGGCTATTAATCTTGGAATTGCTTCAAAAAGTGGAGCATGGTTCAGTTATGGCGATGAGCGTTTAGGACAGGGACGTGTAAATGTTGAAAATATGCTAAAGGAAAACAAGGAAATATATGAACGGCTTGAAAAGCAAGTGCTTGATGCTATTCGTCCAAAACAGGAAACAGAGCAACTAAAAATAGTAGAAACTGTTGAATCTGAAAATACTGAAAATAAAGAAGCAGAAACAGATGAAGATTAATAAAATTTATCGTAATAAGATATATCTTGATACTGAGGAAATTATGGATATAAGTCCTCTTATCAGGCAGAAATACGATTTAAAGGTAAATGACAATATTGAGAGGTTTTATGATGAGATTTCGTATGAAGCCGCTCTTGAAAAAGGGATTTTTCTGATTTCATTAAAAGACAGGACAAAAAAAGAAATACGATTAAAGCTGGAAGAAAAATTTAGAAACAAGTCAGCTATTTTACAGGCAATAGAGAAGTTGGAAGAACTAAGGTATCTAAATGATCTAAATTATGCTATTTCGTATATTGAAGGCAGAACTTATGGGAAAAATCGTATTTCCTACAACCTTTTTCAAAAAGGAATTGATAAAGTCACAGTTGAAAAGGCTTATCTGACTTTAGATGAGGAAAAAGAAGAAAATGTCGATGACACAAAGTTAGAAAAATTAATTGAAAAAAATAGTAAAAAGATTAATATAAATAATGAGAGGGAAGAAAAAAAAGTAAAGGAAGAACAGAAATTTATACAGTACTTAGCAAGACAAGGTTTTTCCCTTGACAAAATTTTTAGAAAGCTGAAAGAATATAAAGAAAATTATGAATAACGGTAAAGGAGGAAAATCGTATGAGAACGATATTTTACCATCTTGTGTTAGTTGGAACTTTTGTTTATGGAAGTTTTGTTCATATATGGTATCTAATATTCAATAAAGGCGAAAAAAGATATAGATATGTATGCCGAGTAGCCAAAAATTGGGGGAAAAATCTAATTTGGGGAGCTGGAAGCAAAGTAAAAGTTATTTATAAAAATGGCAGTGAAGAAGAAATAAAAAAAATACGAGACACAAAAGAAGCAGTTATATTAATTTCAAATCATCAGAGTAATGTAGATATTCCTGCATTATTAGGATATTTGCCACTTGATTTTTCTTTCATTGCAAAAAAGGAAATGAAAAGATGGCCTGCAATTGGACGTTGGATGCGTTCCTTTGACTGTATATTTTTGGATAGAAAAAATGCAAGACAGGGAATGAAGGATATGAAAGATGCGATAAGTAAAATAAAAAAAGGGCATTCTTATGTAATTTTCCCTGAAGGAAGCAGAAGTGAGGATGGTACAATTGGTGAATTTAAAAAAGGAAGCTTTAAACTTGCAACAGATACAGATGCAAGAATTTTGCCAATCACAATTATTGGAACTTATGAAGTGCAAAGCCGTAAAAGTTTAAAGGTAACGCCAAATAAAAATATAAAAATTGTTGTGGATAAGCCAGTAGATTTAAAACCTATGTCAAGAGAAGAAAAAAAGGAAGTTCACAATATTGTAAATAAAATTATAAAAGATAATTATACAGAAGAAAAAAATCTTTAGGTGGGGGTAAGTATACCCCTATTTTGCGTGAGAAAGGAAAGCGATACAATGAAAGTATTTTTAGCGACTAAAAATAAGGGAAAAATAAAAGATTTTGAAAAACTGACAGAAGGGATGGATTTAGAAGTTGTAACAATTTTAGATGGACTTGATATTCCTGATGTTGTGGAGGATGGAGAAACTTTTGAGGAAAATTCACGAAAAAAGGCAAAGGAAATTGCGGATTATACAAATATTGTAACAATTTCAGATGATTCAGGACTTTGTGTAGATGCTTTAGATGGAGGGCCTGGAGTTTATTCAGCAAGATTTGGAGGAGAAAATGCGACTGACAGCGAAAAGAACCAAAAAATGCTGGAACTTCTGAAGGATGTGAAAAAAGAAAATAGAAAAGCACATTTTGTATCTGTTGTAAGTATTGCCTTCCCAAATGGGGAAATTCATTCGTTTCGTGGAGAAATAGAAGGAGAAATTTTGTTTGAAGCAAGAGGTAATAATGGATTTGGCTACAATCCAATTTTTTATTCGTATGAACTAGAAAAATCATTTGGAGAAGCAGATGACGAAGAAAGAAAAAGTGTGAGCCATCGGGCAAGAGCATTTAGAAAGCTCATTGCATCAGGACTTCTGGAAGAAAAATAAATATTAATTGTTTTTCAGACTAAAAAATAGATTTGGATAAATTATAAATTTTGATTTCAGTTTTTAGTATTGTTTGTTAAATAAAAAAAGGCTGGAAAGGAGCTGTTTATTATGGAAATTACTAATGAAAAAATTGAACTAAATGGATTAATTCACAAGGGAGTGGATAAAATTCTGATATTAATGGCGATATTGTCTATTGTTTATGGGATAGCATTTACTTTGCTGGAAAAAATTCCAGTTGCAAGGACAATTTCAGCTTTTTTGCCAGTTGCTGCCATTGTTGTCTGGATTTTGTTTATTTTTTTGAGAATTGACAAGTTAAAAGTTGAAAATGGGGCAGTTTCATTAAATGGAAAAAATTTGGATAGTAAAAATACGACAGGATACATGGATAAATATGTGGGAACACCAAGAATACATTTGACAGTTAATGGAGAAAAAATATTATTCGAACCGTATGTAAACCGTTACAGTAGAAGCGACACTTCTAATAAAATCACAGCAATCGGATTTTTCCTAAAAGAGAAAGGAATACCTGAAATACAGTATCAAAAAATTTATCGTAAAATCCTGCTTTTGAGATTAGTTATCCTTTTAGGAATAATGGCTCCATTAATAATAACAGTTTAGGAATTTGTCAAGGAGAGAAACAATAAAAAATGTTAGTAAATTTGGAAATAAATAGGGAAAATCTAAAAAGGAACTTGGGAAAAATACGTTCTATAAATAAAAATATCGTTTGTGTAATTAAAGATAATGCTTATGGACTGGGAATTGAAAATATTTTTCCTATATTGTTAGAAAATAATTGTAATTACTTTGCAGTGGCATATATTGAGGAAGCGATAAAAATTCGTGAAATTCTAAAAAAATTTGAAAAAGAAAAAAAACTAATTTTTTTGGAAAATAAAAAAATAAAGATAATGGCACTTAATTATATTGAGCCTAAAAATTTGAAATATGTGATAGAAAATAATGTTGAATTTACAATTTTTAATTTTTCACAATTATCCGATTACTTAAAAATTTTGGATAAATCCTTTGAAAATACAGTTTTGAAAATCCATATAAAAATAAACAGTGGAATGAACAGGCTTGGATTTAATGAAAATGAGATTTTGAAATTAATTGAAAAAATAAAAAAATATGAAATAAATTCTAAAAATAACAAACTGGAAATAATCTCGATTTTTTCTCATATTTCAGATGCAGAAAATCAAATTGAAACTGAAAAGCAAGTTGAAAAATATGAAAATATTTTAAAGATATTTGATAAAAATAATGTAAAATACCAGTACAAACATTTGCAGGCAAGCCCGTTACTCTTTAAATATGGACAAAAATACAATTATGATTTTGCAAGGGTAGGAATGGCACTTTATGGAATGGAGCCTTTATCTTATGATGTGGGATTATTAGACGTTATAACAGTAAAATCACAAATTATAAACATAAGAAACGTGAAAAAAAATGATAAAATTTCCTATGGAAGTAAAGGCATTGTAAACAGAGACTCTAAAATAGGCATTGTATCAATAGGCTATGCACATGGATTTCAAAAGCAAATTGAAAATTCAGAAGAAGCATATGTTTTAGTAAATGGACAGAAGGCAAAAATTATTGGAGAAATTTGTATGGATATGATTTTTGTTGATTTAACGGACATAGAAAATGTGGAAGTAAATGATGAAGTTGTAATTGTTGGAAGTCAGAAGAATATTGAAAATGGAATTACCAAGAGAATAACGTTGAGGCAAGTGGCAAAGTGGGCTGGGACTATACAGGATGATGTGCTGACTAAGTTTTCGGGAATAAAAAAACAGTAGATTGATTTGGATTTGAATTTTTTTATATTTATATCACGCGAATTACTAATGAAAAGAGGTGTTAGATGCCAAGTGAAAATGTGAAATGGAAACGGGAAAGCATTATAATGAAATGGATTGAAGTCGGATTTTTTCATGAAGATTTAGGCAATTGGATTTATAATGACAGGTATGAAATAGAGATGATTCAAATTATGAAAAAAGATAAGGTCGTATTTTGGGGTGAAGAATATAATTTAAAGTGGAGAAATTATTATGGAGAAAACAAAAATGAGGAGAAATACAACTGGGAACTTACTAATGGTGAGAATGTTTACTTGCGTAGATTTGGAAATATGATTTATACTGTTCCAAATTATCTTGAGGCACACGAAAAACATTATTTTTTCACATCTATGGGATTTACTGTGGAAAATATGAAACTGATATATTCTAATAAGGAAATATTGGAAATAGAGATTTTGACACTAAAGGATGTTATCTATCAATGGTTATTTACGAGTCATTACAGTGATGATTTTATAAATAATTTGAAAGAATATGCAAGTGCATTAATAAATCAGATTTATTTTGTTGATGATGAAAGAATAGATGAGAATATTGAAAAAAATTTTAGAAAAATAGTTAATTTGGAAGAAAAAGAAGTAAAACTTGAAAAAATAGATATTTCTAAATTTGAAACGGTTGATGTATATTTAGAAAATAGAACAGTTTGGAAGGCATTTTTACGAAAGAATGAAAAGTTATATTTAAATACGGATGTTGATGTCAGCATTCGGATATTGTAGAGAATTTTGAAATAAAATTTAAAGATTAGAATAATTTAGATTAAACAATAAATTTAAAGAGAAAACTTTATTAGAAAAAATACTAGAATCATGGTTTGAGTAACTGTGATTTTTTTATAATTTGATAACTTTGTTAAAAAAAATTAAATTTAATTCTTAAGTATCCATCTTAAAGATTTTTGTAATTTTATTTATAAATATTATTATTAATAAATGTTTTTTCTTATTTCATTTATATGTTTTTTTAACGTAAGGGCATCAGACGCCATGCCCTTACAACCCCGCTTACGCAAAACTTTCTTATAAAGAAAAAATAAAACTCGCTTCGTAAAACTACGCTCACTTTCGCAAATAAGAGTTATTTTAACATAAATAAGTTCTATCATTATAAAAATTATGGCGAAAGAAATACATTCGTATTTAGTTATTTTTCCTTTAACGAAATTTTGCTTATTTAATATTTTCTAAATACAAAAGCCTAGAATTTAAATATAGTAATCTATATAATTTAGCATAGAATGTCGTGATTTTTTTGGAATAAAAACGACTAAACACATTTATGTGTTTCTTTCGCCAGAACCTTCATAGTAAATATATTTTATAGAGCTGCTCTAATCTTTATTTGCGAAAGTGAGTGTTAGCGAGTTTCGTTTTCGTAGTAATTTAGGTTTATCCAAATAATAAATGTTTAGGCTACTTTCCCAAATAAAATTTGGGAATATTTCAAAAAAATGCTTAGACGAGCCAGGGTTAGTGCGTAGCACTTTCGCCATTCTCTTTAATATTCTATTAGTTAAATATGTTAAAATAACTATTATTGCGAAATGACGGGAAATGGCGATTGATTTCCCTTGCTTATATAAAAAGAAAAAACATGGAATTATGAAAAAATATTTATTAATAATCATAGATTGTATAATATATTGCGACAAACTAAAAAATGACTTTGATTTCATAACTTTTTTGATTTTTGCTCTTTAAATAGGAAATAGTATTAATAAAAATATTATTCTATAATTATATAGTTTATATTTTTATAAATTTATTTATAAATTATTTGATTAGCATTGAAAAAAACTGTAAAAAATTGTAAAATAGGTTATAATTATAAAATATGGAGAAAGTAGGGAAAATAAATGGATTTGAACAAATATGAAACATTAAAGGATAGATTTTTGAAATATGTAAAGATTGAAACTAGATCGAATGAAAAAAGTGAGAGTATTCCATCGACACCAACACAGCTTGAATTTGCCAAAATGCTTGTAAAAGAGCTGGAAGAAATAGGGATGGAAGATGTGTATGTGAATGAAAATTGCTTTGTTAATGCGACTTTGAAAAGTAATGTTGATAAAGATGTGAAAACTATTGGATTTATTGCACATATGGATACTGCTGATTTTAATGCAGTTAATGTAAATCCACAGATTGTGGAAAACTATGATGGGAAAGATATTGTCTTGAATACGGAACAAAATATTGTATTATCTACTCATGAATTTCCAAATTTAAAGGAATATGTTGGAAAAACTGTAATTACTACTGATGGAACAACACTTCTGGGAGCTGATGACAAGGCTGGAGTTGTGGAAATTATTGAGGCTATGAAATATTTGATTAATCATCCAGAAATCAAACATGGAACGGTAAAAGTGGCGTTTGGGCCTGATGAGGAAATTGGGCGTGGAGCAGATAACTTTAATGTAGATGAATTTGGAGCGGATTTTGCTTATACAATGGATGGCGGACCAGTGGGAGAACTTGAATATGAAAGTTTTAATGCAGCTGGAGCTGTATTTAAAATAAGAGGTAAAAGTGTTCATCCAGGAACAGCCAAAGGAAAAATGATAAATGCAAGTTTAATAGCTGCAGAGATTATAAATAGCTTTCCAGCAGATGAAGTGCCTGAAAAGACAGAAGGATACGAAGGATTTTATTTTCTTGAAAAAATTCGTGCAAATTGTGAAGATGCTGAATTATCATACATTTTAAGAGATCACGACAGACAGAAGTTTGAAGAAAAAAAGAAATTTGCTCAAAATGTCGCAAAAAAAATTAATGAAAAATACAAAAAAGAATTAGTAACAGTTGAAATAAAAGATCAATATTACAACATGGGAGAAATTATAAAAGATCACATGGAAATCGTAGAAATAGCCAAAAAAGCAATGGAAAACCTTGAAATAAAACCAATAATCAAGCCAATCCGTGGTGGAACAGACGGTTCAAAAATCTCATTTATGGGACTTCCTACACCAAATATTTTCGCAGGTGGAGAAAATTTCCATGGGAAATATGAATTCGTGGCACTTGAGAGTATGATTCTGGCAACTGATGTGATTGTAGAGATTGTAAGATTGAATGCATTAGAAGAGTAAATTCAAAAAGGGTATACGAAGGAGATATAAATAAATGAAAGTTATAATTTATTTTTTATTATTGCAAGTAGTAATTTTTTCTGAAGCCAAAAAATTAAGAGAAATAACTTATTATGAATATTATCCAGTTATCACAGAGAAAATTAAAACTGGAATGGAAATTCAAATAATAAAAGGATACTGTGTAATTTTTGAAAATAAATGTTCTAATTTTTTGTATGTTCCAAAGTATAAAATAGGCGGAGGATTAGATATAAATGCTATAAAAAAGATAAATATCGATTTATTAAATTTTAAAACAACATTATTTAGTAATGTTTTATTTGATAATAATTATCCATATTTTGACAATGAAAAGCAAATGATATTAAAAAATAAGAATATAAGACAAAAAATTCTAAACCTACGAAAAAAACTTTTAGACTTTGATAAGTTTAATGAAATTAAAAAGAATCAAATTTTGCTGGCAGAAGATGAGTGGATAGAACTTGATGAATTACCAAAGGTTTTTTCAAATTATATTGTAATTAAATTACCAGAACTATCTTTGCCATATATTTTAAATTATAATTCTGTTAAAACAAACAATAAATCTGATTTTGATGATAATCTTTATGAATTGAATGAACAAATTATAGAATTGGTTAATTTACTGGAAATACAATAAAATTAAACCTGAAGAAAAACTTATTAATCAAAAAAGTTTAAAAAAGTAAAAAAATTTGATTTTGAATGCTTAAGGGGGACTTAAGAGTTAAAAATAATAAAAAGGGAGTGATGAGAATGAAAAAATTTTTATTGGTTAGTTTTATTTTATGCAGTTTTTATGGATTTTCGGCAAAGGTAAATACATCAAAAAATAATACTTCGGTAACTGAAAATAAAACTAAAAATATTGGTGAAATGACTATAAAAGAAACAATTGAGAAACTTAGCGAAAGTGATAAGAAAAAATTTAAAGAGATAGACCTGGAAAAAAAGGAACAGAAGGAAGTAGAAGATTTGACTAGAAAAGAGTTAAATGAACTTGGCATTAATAAAAAGTCTATTGAAACAACATTTAAGGCTATTGAGATACAGGATGACTATGAAGAGGCGAAAAAATTGTTTTTACAGGCAATAGAGGAAGACAAAAAAAATTATTTACCATATTATTATTTGGGAATATTAGTTTATCAGCAAGAAAATAATATTAAACGTTCAATGGAGTATTTCGAGAAAGCTATAGAGGCTAATCCCAAAAATCCAATGGCATATAATAATCTTGCAGTAAGATATGGACAAGTGAATATGGAGAAAGAACAGTTGGCTCTTGTTAAAAAAATGATAAAATTATTTCCTGATTTTCCAGAAGGATATTTTTCGTTAGCTGCAATACATTTTCGGAATAAAAATTATTTAGATTCGATAAAATATGTAAAATTAGCAATAGAAAAGTATAAAAAAATGAATAAGCTTGATTACTCTTATATAACAGAATCATTAAAAAATAAATATGAAGCAGATGCTTATTATCTTTTATTTTTAAATTATATTGGAATGGAAAAATATGACGAAGCATTTGAAAATTCTAAAGAAGCTTATATATTTATGGCACAGAAGGATAATGAATTGAGATACACTATGTATGATACGCTTGTTGATATTGCACAAGAGATTAAAAAAACAAATAAAATAAAATACAAGGAATACAGTGCTGTTTTAAACAGTTTACAATTTGCAGAGCAACTAGTAAAAGCAAATAAAGATTTGCAAGAAAGGAAAAGTGGAGATAAAACAATAAACTCTAATCCTTTGAAAATTGATTAAATTAAAAAATTTTAATTTAAAATATGGAATGAAAGGTGTGATTAAAATGTTTGATCTGGCTGGGGAAGTTGCTCTTGTTACAGGTGGGGCAAAAGGCATTGGAAAGGGAATTGCAAAGGCATTGAAGCAGGCAAGGGCAAAAGTGATTATAGGAGACATTGACAAAAATAGAGGAAAAGAAGTTGCAAATGAGATGGGAGTTGAATTTCGTCATTTTGATGTTACAAATAAAGATTTGGTAGATTATACAATTCAAAGTATTTACGAAGAATACGGAAAAATAAGCATACTTTGTTCAAATGCAGGTATTTTTCCTAGAACAAGTATTGAAAAAATGACAGAGAAAGACTGGGATGAAGTACAAAATATAAACATGAAAGGGACTTTTTTTGTAACAAAAGCAGCACTAAAATATATGAAAAAGCAAAGTTATGGACGAGTAATACTGACCTCTTCGATTACAGGGCCTATTACAGGACTATCGGGATGGGCACACTATGGAGCTAGCAAATCCGCTCAACTTGGATTTATGCGAAGTGCAGCTATAGAATATGCAAAATATGGAATTACAGTGAATGCAATTCAACCAGGAAATATTATAAGCGATGGACTTTTAAGCATGGAAAATTCTAAAAGCTATATGAATCAAATAAAAGAAATAATACCAGTATACACTTTGGGAAAACCTGAAGATATAGGGTATACAGCAGTTTTTCTAGCAAGCCGAGAAGCTGGATTTATTACAGGACAAACAATAGTAGTAGATGGCGGACAGGTTCTTTTAGAAACTCTGACTTTTATTTAGCATCTAAATTAACATAAAATAGAAAATCTTTTGAAAAAAAGTATTGAAATTATGACTTATTTCGTGCTAAAATGGTATAATTTAAAAAAGAGTTTTTGTAAAATTTCACTTGGTTTACTAAACTTGCAGGATAAATAATTAAAATTTTAAAAATAAAATGAGGAGGATGTTTAAAATGAGTCAAAAAGATAAAATTGTAATTTCTGAAGGATTGACTTTTGATGATGTACTATTAATTCCACAGGCATCAGATGTGGTACCGCACGAAGTGTCACTGAAAACAAATTTAACTAAAAAATTGGTACTAAATATACCAATACTAAGTGCCGCAATGGATACAGTTACAGAATCAAAACTTGCAATTGCGCTTGCAAGAGAAGGTGGAATTGGATTTATTCATAAAAATATGACAATTGAAAGACAGGCTGAAGAGGTATCAAAAGTAAAAAGATACGAAAGCGGTATGATTACAAATCCGATTACATTAAAAGAAGATGCTATTTTAAAAGATGCAAATGACTTGATGAAAAATTATAAAGTCTCGGGACTTCCTGTAGTTGATAATGATGGTAATTTAAAAGGAATTATTACTAATCGTGACTTGAAATATAGAGAAGATTTATCATTAAAAGTTGTAGATATTATGACGAAAGATAATTTGGTAACTGCCCCTGTTGGAACAACTCTTGAAGGTGCAAAATCTATTCTTCTGGAAAATAGAATAGAAAAATTGCCAATAGTTGAAGGTACTAAATTAAAAGGTTTGATTACAATTAAAGATATTGACAATGTTATAAATTATCCTAATGCTGCAAAAGATGAACACGGTAGACTTAGAGTGGGAGCAGGAGTTGGAGTTGGAACTGATACAGTAAGAAGAGTTACAGCTCTAGTAGAAGCTGGAGTTGATATTATTGCTGTTGATTCGGCACACGGACATTCAAAAGGAGTTATTAATAAAATAAAGGAAATTAGAGAGGTTTTCCCTGATTTAGACATAATCGGAGGAAATATCGTAACTCCAGAGGCAGCGCTTGACTTGATAGAAGCAGGAGTAAATGCAGTAAAAGTCGGAGTTGGACCAGGTTCAATCTGTACAACTAGAGTTGTTTCAGGAGTTGGAGTGCCACAAATTTCAGCTGTAATGAATATTGCACAAGTTTGTAAAGATAAAGGAATCGGACTTATTGCTGATGGTGGAATAAAATTATCTGGAGATGTTGTAAAAGCTATTGCGGCTGGAGCGGACTGCGTTATGCTAGGAGGAATGCTTGCGGGAACTGATGAAGCACCAGGAGAAGAAATTTTGTACAACGGAAGAAAATTTAAGACTTATGCAGGAATGGGATCGCTTGCGGCAATGAAGAGAGGTAGTAGTGACAGATACTTTCAGCTTGAAGCAGCAACAGAAAAATTAGTTCCAGAAGGAATTGAATCAATGGTTCCATATAAAGGTGCATTAAAGGATACAGTTTACCAAATTTGCGGTGGACTTCGTTCTGGAATGGGATACTGTGGAACTGGTACAATTAAGGAATTAAAAGAAAATGGAAAATTTGTAAAAATAACAGGAGCAGGACTGAAGGAAAGCCATCCTCACGACGTTATTATTACAAAGGAAGCGCCAAACTACAATAATTCAAATAACTAGAAAATATCTAAAAAATTTAAAAATTGAATTATGAATTAATGAAAGGATGAGAATGAATAAAGTAAAGAAAATAGCACTTTTACTTACGTTGGTAATGGGAATAAGTGTTTTATCCTATTCCTATGAGGACTATTATGAAAAAATCTATAGTGTAAAAATTTCTAAAAGTGATTTGTTTAAAGCTATACATGCTAATAAAAATCAGCAAATAAAGTTATCAAAAATATTTGATGAATATCAAAAAAAAGCTGAAGGAGTAGAAAAAGAATTGATCCGATTCGACAAGAAAAAAATAAAAATTGGAAAAATAGAGCAGGAAAGATACAGAGCAATTGCAAAAATTTTGACAAATGAACAGTTTGAAGCCTATAATTCCTATATAAACTCTCAAAAAGCATTATTTGATGAAAAAATTGATAAAGTCAAAAATTTTGTTGATAGTATTAATTTGACAAACGAGCAAAAATCACGTATTTTAAAATACGAACGTGACTTTAAACGTGAAGTTGATAAATTGAAAGATCAAAGATTAACAGAAGAAAGCTTCATTGCAAAATATAATGAATTAAAGCAGGAAAGAAACGAAAAAATGCGAACAGTTCTACTTGATGATCAGGTAAAATTGATAGAAAGTTTTTAGAGTATTGACAAAAGTTATAAAAAAATGTTAGAATACTATGATTAATCACACTTTGTATTATTTAAGGATAGGGTGTTGGAATTTTAAAATTTATTTTTATAAATATTATAAAATAAAAAGTAAAAATTACAATCTGTCTTTTAAAGAAAAGTGGGAGAAAAACCAAAAAAAATTAGGAGGAAAAACGTAATGGCAGTAATTACAATGAAACAATTATTAGAAGTAGGAGCACATTTTGGACATCAGGCAAAAAGATGGAACCCTAAAATGAAACCTTACATTTTTACAGAAAGAAATGGAATCCATATTTTGGATTTACACCAAACTTTAGGAGCAACTGAAGCAGCTTATGAATTTGTAAGACAAATCTCTGAAGAAGGTGGAAAAGTATTATTCGTAGGAACTAAAAAACAAGCTCAGGAAGCAGTTAAGGAAGAAGCTGAAAGAGCTGGAGGATTCTATGTAAACCACAGATGGTTAGGTGGACTTTTAACTAACTTGGAAACAATCAAAAAAAGAGTAAAAAGATTAAAAGAACTTGAAGAAATGGATGCAGATGGAACTTTAGACGAAGCATACACTAAAAAAGAAGCTGGATTATTAAGAAAAGAAATGGCAAAACTTTCTAAAAATATTGGTGGAATTAAAGATATGAACACTTTACCAGCAGCATTGTTTGTAGTTGACATCAAAAAAGAATTCTTAGCATTAGAAGAAGCTAAAAAATTAGGAATTCCTGTAATCGCATTAATCGATACAAACGTAGATCCTGATTTAGTAACTTACAAAATTCCAGCAAATGATGATGCTATAAGATCAGTAAAATTATTTGCACAAGTTATTGCAAATGCTGCAATTGAAGGAAACGGTGGAATTGAAAATGTTGTTGAAGGAGCAGAAGTAGAAGTTCCTGCAAACGAAGAAATCGTTGAGGAAGTAGTAGAAGAAGTAGTAACTGAAGAATAATTTTTAAAAATCAAAGATATATATAAAATTTGATGTGCCAAAATACAAAATTATTTAATTTTTTAGAAAAGATTTACTTTTTCTTTTAGTTAAATAATTTACTATGAAATGTATTTTAGGAGGAAATAATATGAAAAAAAAATTATATAAATCATTAAAAGATAGAAAAATAGCAGGAGTTTGTGGAGGAATAGCAGAATATTTTGATATTGATTCAAATGTTATAAGAATATTCTGGGTTATTTTTGCATCTGCATTTGGAACTGGAATACTACCATACATTGTCTGTGCTATAATTTTAAAAAACAATCCAGACGAATATTAATCATAATCAAAATAAATATTTTTTTACCGAATTTAAAGGAACTGATAACAATAAATAGGAGGGAAATAAAGTGGCAATTACAACAGCACTTATTAAAGAATTAAGAGAAAGAACAGGAGCAGGAATGCTTGACTGTAAAAAAGCTTTACAAGAAAATGATGGAGATATTGAAAAAGCAATTGACTGGTTAAGAGAAAAAGGAATTGCTAAGGCAGCTAAAAAATCTGGAAGAGTTGCAGCAGAAGGATTGGTATTTGCAGCAATATCTGAAGATAGAAAAAAAGGTGCTATCTTAGAATTCAACTCTGAAACTGACTTCGTTGCTAAAAATGATGAATTCAAATCTTTTGGAGAAAAATTGGTAGGATTGACTTTAAGCCATGACTTGACAAGCGAAGATGAATTAAAAGCATTTGAACTTGAAGGAAAAACTGTTGAAACTCATTTGACAGAATTAATTGCTAAAATTGGTGAAAATATGAATATTAGAAGATTAAAAGTTGTTTCAACTGATGGATTTATCGAAACTTATATTCACTTAGGTGGAAAAATTGGTGTATTATTAAATGTTAATGGAGAAGCTACTCCTGAAAATATTGAAAAAGCAAAAGGTGTTGCAATGCACATTGCAGCAATGGATCCAAAATATTTAGATAAATCACAAGTTACAGCTGATGATTTGGAAAGAGAAAAAGAAATTGCAAGACATCAGTTAGAATCAGAAGGGAAACCAGCTAATATCATTGAAAAAATATTGGATGGAAAAATGAGAAAATTCTACGAAGAAAACTGCTTAGTACAACAAAAATATGTTAGAGATGACAGTGTTACTATCGAACAATTTATTGCCCCAAGTACAATAAATTCATTTGACAGATTTAAAGTTGGAGAAGGAATCGAAAAAGAAGAAGTAGATTTCGCTGCTGAAGTAGCTGCACAAATTTCTGGAAATTAATTATAAGGGGAATTATCCCCTTATTTTTTCGTAAATTTTTAAACGGGGGTTAGAGTATAACCTATAAAATTCATGGAGGCTCCTATAATGCTTAAATATAAAAGAATATTATTAAAACTAAGTGGAGAAGCACTTGCAGGGAACAAAGAATTTGGTTTTTCAAATGAAGTGCTTGAAAGTTTTGCAAAACAGATAAAGGATGTGCATGAAAAAGGTGTGCAAATTGCTATCGTTATTGGTGGTGGAAATATTTTTCGTGGAATAAGCGGGATGGAAAAAGGCTTTGACAGAGTGACTGGAGATACAATGGGAATGCTTGCAACAATCATGAATGGGCTTGCACTGCAAAATGCGATTGAAAGCATAGGAGTACCAACAAGAGTTATGACAGCGCTTCAAATGCCGCAAGTAGCCGAGCTTTATATCAGACGTAAAGCAATAAGACATCTGGAAAAAGGAAGAGTTGTTATTTTTGCAGGTGGAACAAGCAATCCTTATTTTACGACAGATTCTTCGGGAGCATTGAGAGCTGTGGAAATTCAGGCAGATGTACTTGCGAAAGGAACAAAAGTTGATGGAATTTATGACAAAGATCCGATGAAGTTTGATGATGCTGTAAGATATGATACAGTAACTTTTGATGAAGCTATTTCAAAAAATCTTGGAGTAATGGATACAGCAGCACTTTCATTATGTAGGGAAAATCAAATGCCAATTGTGGTATTTAACGCCTTGGAAGAGGGGAACATCTTAAAAATGGCTCAAGGTGATAATATAGGAACAACTGTAAAAAAATAATTGATATAAAATAAAAAAACAAAATATTTTAATAAAAAATAAAAAGGTGGTAGGAATGTTAGATGCAATTTTAAAAGAAGCTGAAGAAAAAATGCAAAAATCTTTAGAAAACACAAAAGATAAATTTTCTCACGTAAGAGCAGGACGTGCAAGCGTTTCTATGCTTGATGGAGTAACAGTAGAAGCTTATGGTGCTCAAACTCCTCTTAATCAAGTTGGAACAGTTTCAGCTCCAGAAGCTAGATTATTAGTAATAGACCCTTGGGATAAAACATTAATCCCAGTAATTGAAAAAACTATTTTACAGGCAAATCTAGGATTTAATCCATCAAATGATGGTAAAGTTATTAGGCTTGTCGTGCCAGAACTTACAGAAGATCGTAGAAAAGAATATGTAAAAATGGTAAAAAAAGAAGCTGAAGAAGGAAAAGTTGCAATCAGAAACGTAAGAAAAGACGTAAATAATAAACTTAGAAAACTTGAAAAAGACAGCGAAATTACAGAAGATGAACTAAAATCAAGCGAAGAAAAAGTACAAAAATCAACAGATAAATATATCGCACAAGTTGACGATGCTTTGAGTAAAAAAGAAAAAGAATTATTAACAGTTTAATTTTTTGAATAAAATTTAGGAATGAAATAAAAATAGGGAATTATTCTAGTTTTGGTAGAATTAGAATAGTTCCCTTTTTACATTTTTTATGCTTTAGTTAATACTTGAGTTTTATCTTTATTTAAAAATATTATTTCCAAAATAATTTATCGAATAATGTTTTTCGAGGTGGCATTCCATCAAGTTTAACTCCATTCTTAATCCAGTATGTTTTTTTGGAAATATCATAAAGTGGCTTGTCTGCTAGACTGTCAGAGTAAAATTTTATGATATCATATTCAAAATTATTTTGCTTTGCCCATTCGTTCAATTTTTTTACTTTTTCGTCTCCTTTATTATTTTCTCCATCAATTTTGGCAACGAAAGTTTCCTTGTTATCGTTTACAAAATTTGTACCAAAGACTTTGTCATAGCCAAGTGATAATAAAAATTTTTCTATTAGGAATAATGGGCTTGCTGAAGACACGATAACCATTTCGCATTCTTTTTTGTTTTTTTCCAGCTCGTCCTTTATCCAAGGATAAATTTTATGTTTTTTAGTTTCCCAGAAATCTGCTACTAATTTTTCAATTTCTTCTCTTGAATGGCTTTCTAAAAATTCAAAATATCTTTCTTTCAAAGTAGTCAGATTTATTATTTTTATCAGATAAAAAAGTAAATCTTTTGAATATTTTATCAAAAATAAAATAGATTTTAGTGGATATTTTTTTAAATAAAATGTAGAAAAATTAACACCAGTTTCTCCATCATATATTGTCTTGTCAAAATCATAAACTATAATTTTTTTTTTCATTAATTAACTCTCTTTCTTTAATTATATTCATTTAAAATCAATTTTTGATATACAGTTAAGTTATCGGCAGATTTATTAAAATTTTTGTATAGAAAATTCCAATGTTTTTCCGTACAAAACATATTTTGTATTTTGTAATTCTTTAATATTTTTTGCATTTAAGGCGCACATTATCATTTTGCATTCAGTTTTCCAGTTTTCCACAGTTTTGATTATGTTTTCAACATCATATTTTACAGCTAACTCTAAAATCGTTCTGGAAAGACCAACAGCCTTTGCTCCCAAAACTAGGCATTTTATCATATCCAACGGATTTCTTACACCGCCACTTGCGATAATTTCCACTTTGCCAGTATAATCTTTTAAATTTAAAAGGCAGGCAACAGTAGTTTGTCCCCAGTTATTTAGATAATCAAGGCTATTTTCACGTCGCATATTTTCAATAAAGGCAAAACTTGTGCCACCACGTCCGCTTATGTCAAAAGTTTTTATTCCTAGCTTAATTCCCTGTTTTATGGTATCTTCAGTCATTCCAAATCCAACTTCTTTTAAAATAATTGGAATTTCTATATTTTGGACAAATTCTTTTAAATTGTTTTCCCATTCGTTAAAGTTTCGGCTGCCTTCTGGCATAATTAATTCCTGCATTAGATTTACGTGAACTTGTAAAAATAATGGATTCAGAGCCTTTATAGCGGCAATTCCAGCTGTGTAATTTTTATCAATTCCAATATTTGTGGCAAGCTGTAAATTTGGATTTTCCTTTTTTACAATATTAAATGAATCATCATCAGAATTTTTTAGAGCGGCACTATACGAGCCTGTTACGAACAGCAAATTGCATTCATTTGCAACTTTTGCCAGTTTTTGATTAATCTTTTTCGCATTTTCGCTTCCGCCTGTAATTGCATTAATAAAAAATGGAAATTCAAAATCGTGGCTTGCAAAATGAGTTGATAAATCAATTTCATCCAGATTATATTTTGGAATGGAACTATGAATAAGTTCAACATCGTCAAAGCTGTTATATTCACTTTCGTGTTCCAATGCATATTTGATATGATCATCTTTTCTATTTTTCATATTTCTCCTATTTTTATTTTTAATTAATATATCATATATTTTTTCTTTTTTGATACGTAAAGGAATTAGTGAATTGAATACCATTTAAATAATGAAATTATTAAAAAGCTTGGTATTTCTAAATAATAAAAATATAATTTTAATAAAAGTCGAAGTCTAGCCATAGGTTATTGCGTAGCAATCTTGCCAAATATTTTGATTATCAGGATAAATCTTTACTGCAAGATAAGGATTTGTGGCAATGAGCAATCCTGCTAAAATAAATAAAGGAAAGATATTTATTTTAATGATATAAAGACAAATTTATAAAATTAATATTTTTTATAATTTTTCAGCATACAGCAATTCAATCCCAAATTTTTCCCATCTATCGATAATAGTTTTTGTATCATTTTTATTAAAGGAAAGGGCAATTCCGCAATCTCCACCACCAGCACCGCTACTTTTGGCACAAATATCCAGTTTTTGAGCAGAATTTACTAATTTTAATAATTTTTGGCTATAAATATTTTCATTTAAGTTTTGAAGTAATTTTCCGTTTTTATTAATGCATTTTTTTATCATTGGCTTATCTCCATTTTTCATGGCAATTCTCAAATCTTGTACGATATTTTCTACATCTTTTAAAAAATTTTCGTCAATCGAACTTTTTACAATGTTTATTAAATTACTAGAAATAGCAGGTTCTTTTGTCCATCCAACTAAAAAATTACAATTTAAATTGTTTTTGTTAAAGTGAAGCTCGGAAATTTCGTAATTCCAGTTAGTTTTTAGAACACTTTCCAGAGTTTCGTTTTTCATTAACTCACTAATTTTTTTTCTGTCAAAAGATCTGTAAAAAATTAAGCTTTCGTAGGAAATGCAGGCTATATCGCCCATAGATCCATTATCTCCACGTTTTAGCAGAACATAGGAAGACAGCTTGAAAAGTGTTTCCTTTGAAACTTTTAGATTATATAGACTTAAAATGGATTTTATTGTTAAAACAACAACACTGCCACTTGAGCCGATTCCTAGTTTTTTGTTATCTATTTCCATTTTTCCATTAATTTCCAGATTAAAAGGCTTGATTTCCAAATTTTGAAATTTTAAATATTCAGTCATAACGGATATTGTTTCACAGATGAGTGAATAATTTTTGTCAAAATTTTGTGAAGCTTTTTTATCGAAATCCGTTTTTTCAAGAGTTATGGTATAATCAAACATATCTGAAAAAATTGTATATTTATCAGCAAAATTTATTTTTGAAGTCATAAAAAGGTTTATGTTTTTTATGATTGCACTTTGTCCAGCTGTTAGAATGGAATATTCTCCAGCAATATAAAGTTTTCCGCAAGTTTGGTTAGTTATTATTTTATTTTTTGACATTTTTTTCTCTTTCATTTTTATAAAAGGTAAGGCATTAAAAATGCTTATAATAACCAATTATACCATAAAAAACGCCATAGTAAAACCACTTTGAAATTAAATTTTTAAATTATAGTTATTATGTCAAAATAATGATTTTTTCTAGTTTATATCATTATAATCTTGGAGAAATTTAATGTTTTCAAATAGTTTGACAATACAAATATAATGTGATAACATTAATTAAATAAATTTTAAAAAGGGAAGTGATTTGAATGAATGAATTGATAAAACAATTGCAAAATAGACGTTCTGTAAGGGAGTTTACAGGTGAAAAGATAAAAGAAGAAGATTTAAAGACAATACTTTGCAACTGCTCAAAGAGCGGCAAATTCAGTTAATGGACAGCAAACTTCATTAATTGTTGTAAGAGATAAGGAAAAATTAGCAAAAATTGCAGAACTTTGTGGAGGACAGAAGCATATTGCACAGGCTGACGCTTTTGTATTTGTATTGGTTGATTTTCACCGTGGAGTTTATGCATCAAATTCTCTTGGTAAGAGAAATATCGCTCCAAAATCTGCAGATGGAATTCTAGTTGGTGCAGTAGATGCGGGAATTGTTGTAAATGCCTTGCAGACAGCAGCTCTTGCTCTTGGATACGGAAGTACTGTAATTGGTGCAATTAGAAAGGAAACAAAAGAATTTATAAAAATGCTTGGATTACCAGAATATGTATTCCCAATAGTAGGGAGTACACTTGGAGTGCCTGTGGAAAGAAAATTAACTAGAGTAAAACCAAGAGTTCCGTTAGATACATTTGTATTTGAAGATACCTATGATGCGAAAAAAGTAGAAGAAGGCGTGGAATTTCACGAAAAAGATACAGTGGCTTGGCGTGAAGAAAATGGAACACCACAATTACCGTCATACAAGGAAATGACTGTAAGAATCTACGAAAATTTCTATAATACATCAAAACAGGACTTGGAAAGTCAAGGATTCAGATTTGCTGATGAACTAGATGAGAAATAATTAATGGAATTTTTTTAAGCTGACGGATTAGTTTATTTTAAAAAATGAAAATCATATTTTAATTATTTGAAAATATTAGGTTTATATCCTTTAGTTGGAAAAGTTTATAATAACTTTATTATTTAAAGGGCTTTAGTATGAAATTGCTAGATTGAATTATTTTTGAAATTAAATGAAAAAGTAGGAGAAATTCTAAATTTGTTTAATTTTTGTCATTTAATCTGGTTTAGTTTTAAAAGTAAAATAAGAAAGAGAAAAGATTATGAATTTTTTAGCACATTCACTAATTTCGCTTGAAATTGATGAGCAGGAAAATAAAAAGACATTATATGGAAATTTTGCAGGTGATTTTTATAAGGGGCTAGTTGATAAAATAGAGCTTCCTGAAGAATTGAAAGAGGGAATTGTTCTGCATCGGATAATTGATGGTATTTCTGACAGGAATGAGAATTTTTTGAATGAATTACTTGTGGAAAAATTTGGTATTTTTAAAGGAATTGTATCGGATATGTTTATTGACCATTTTTTAGCCAAAAATTTTGATAGGCTATTCAATGAAAATATTAATAATATTGAAAAGAAGATACTGTATAATATATCTGAAAATCAGAGTTTTTTTCCAAAAAAATTTGCAGGAACATTTAAATGGATTGAAAGTGAAAAAGTAATGTCTAATTACAAAAATATAGATTTTTTGGAACGTGCATTTTATGGAATTTCTCAAAGGGTCAGAAAAGGAGAAATTTTAAGGCTAGCTGTAAAAGAGCTGGAAAAAGATTATACTGCCTTTGAAGAAAAATCTATAAAAGAATTTTTTTATGTAAAAGAAGAAAGTGTAAAAAAATTTTTAGTATAATTGGCTAATAATTAATTTTTTATAGTTAATGAAGATAATTTAGACATCCATATAGGAAAAAATTGATTTTACAAAATTGCAGGAAGAAGGAGAATGATAAAGATTATGAAGATAAAAAAAATTTTGATGGGGTTAATGGTTTTTGGGGGATTGATGACTATACCAAATTTAGCGGTTGCAGCACCAGCTGGAAAAGAGTCTGTAGAAATAAAAAAATATGATACTTTAAATGCTGCAGCTGAAGATTATGCAAAAGTTTTGCAGGAAATATCAAATTATGGTTCAAGAAAAATGCTTAAATCAATAAATCCAGATGTGGATAAGTATGTGGAAAAAACAAATGATTCAACATTAAAAAAACAATGGGAAGAATCAAATACAATGCTTATTGAGCAGTTTGAAGTTTCTGTATATCAAGTAAATGAAAAGGGAAATAATGGGGAAGTTGTATTTTTAGTAAAAGGATACGATGAAAAAGCTTTGGATAAGTATTTAGGAGATAATGCTAAAAAATATGTAACAAAGGTTGATAACAGTAAGGATGAAGTCGAAGTTGATATTGAAAAATACATAAAATTACAATATGATTATTTGAAAAAAACTAAGAAAATAAATTTGGCAACATCAACAGTTAAATTTACAAAAGGTAACGACAATAAATGGCAAGTTGTTAAATAGTTAAACATAATTTAATAAAAAATCAATAAAATTTTTAAAACTTATAGGATTTGATATTCTATAGGTTTTTTTGTTTTTTATAAGGAAATTAAATTCATATTTTTTAGGTATTTATTGATATATTTGATAATTTTAAAAGAGGCGTCAACCTCTTTTACTCTTCTTTTGCCAAATAAATATATAAATGTCTACGACAAAATATCCAACCTAGTTGGATTAATAAAATATTAATAGTATTTTTTGAGGGGCGGATGTCTGTAATGATAAAATTCCCATACAATCATTTTAACCTTGCATACTGGACAGTAAAAAGGATTCATCCCGAAAGTCTTGTACATCTGCCTTTGATAAAATGAATATCTTGACACGGCAATGTTTTTCCTGAAAGTATCAATTGCCTCTTTAAGCCTGTCAGTAATAGTGTCAACGTTGAAGTATCTCATTTTCCTGAACTCAAGATTTTTATTGAATCCTCCTAATGAAACAATGGCATGAACATGAGGGTTCCATTTCAGGTCCCTGCCAAAAGTATGAATGACAGAAATGAGACCATAATGTACAATATTGGAATCAGTAAAGTAAAATTTTGAATGTTTAGAAATTTTGTTTTTTCTTTTTCTTTTACTGCTGATATTGTGAAAGATGAACTTGAATACCTGGTTAACAGCAGTGGAAAGTTTTGACAGAAGGGATCTGTCATAAAAGAAGAACTTTCTGGATTCTTCAGGGACAGTAAAAAGAACATGCCGGTGTTCAATATTGAGAATATGTTTTTGAATATTTTCAGACCATGTCATAGAATACTTGTAACCACAAAATCAGCCGAATTTCTATTCGGCTTTTTTTATTCTTTATTAAAAATTTATTCTCGTTTTTAAACGTTTAGTACGAACTAGAAAAAATCAAAAAAAATTGGTATAATTAAAATGTATTTAATACTATATTCGAACCCATTTAAAATTGAACTTCTAGAAATTATATAATTTAGGGTTTGAGTAAAATAGTCATAATTTTTGAGTTCTGTTTTAAACTAGTATTACTATAAATTCCGTTTAAAAATAGAAATAATTTTTTAGATATTTTGATTAATAAATATTTTTTTATTTTTATTTTCGTAGGATTGATCATTGCCGCAAAACCTTATCTTGCAGTAAAGGTTTGTCCTAATAATTAAAATTGTGGCAAGATTGCTACGCAATAACCTATGGCTAGTCTACGACATTTTTCTGCACTGACAAAAAACTCGCTATGCTCAAACAGTTTTGCCAGTTCAGAAAAATGCTCCGACGGATTATTTATATTAGACTTTATTCAAAAAATGAAAATTATATTTTGATTATTTGAAAATATTAGGTTTATATCCTTTATTAAAAAAGTTTGTAATAATTTCGTTATTTAAATGGGGTTTAGTATAAAATATATATTGTTGAAAGAAAAAAATAAATAATTTTGATTTTGAAATTAAATAGTTTATAAAAAGGAGAGTTAGTGTGAATAAAAAGATTATTTTTTTAATTATATTACTAATATTGACAACTTTTTCGTGTACTTCACTTTCGGAGGGGCTTACGATGAAAAGTGAGGTTTATAATGCGGATAATGTTGAATTTTACTACGATTTAACGTATAAAAAAGATGGAGAAACTCATTATGAAAGGCAAATTTGGGAGCAGGCTTATGATATTTTGGATAAGGCGGAAGACTTCTTCCTGATGGATATTTTTGTATTTAATGACTATCTTGGAAAAGGTGTTAAGGAGAAATTGCAGCCATTGCCTATTGCAGAAGAGTTTGCACAGAAGATACTTGAAAAAAGAAAAAGAGATCCGAATGTTGAAATATATTTGATACTTGATGAAAGTAACACTTTTTATGGAGCGTTTGACAACAAAACTCATAAGAAGCTGGAGGAGGCTGGTGTAAAAATTGGATATGTGGATTTGACAAAATTGAGAGATCCGATGCTTGTTTATTCGGCTCCATGGCGTCTTTTTGTCCAGCCTTTTGGAAATCCGAAAAATCGTGGGAAAACTAAAAATCCAATTTACGAAGGTACTGACAAAGTTACAATCCGTAGTATTTTAAGAGCGTTAAATGCAAAAGCTAATCACAGAAAACTTATTATGAATGAAACTACGGCAATGCTGACATCAGCAAACCCACACGCAGAAGGTTCAAAGCACTCAAATGTGGCATTTAAGTTTTCATCGCCAATTATTAGGGAAATTTACGAGGGAGAAAAGCCAGCTGCAAAAATTACTAAAAAAGATGGAAGCTTAAAGCAAAAATTACCAGATAAGGATTTTGGTAAAATTCCATTTTCTAAAAATGACAAGCTAAAATTACAATATTTTACAAACGGAGCAACAGCTAAGGATATTTCGGAAGAATTAAAAAACACACAGTTTGGAGATAAGGTTATTATTGCCCAGTTTTTCCTTGCAGACAGAGGAATAATTAACGATATAAGAAAAGCGGCACGGCGTGGAGTAAAATTTGAGATAATTTTGAATAATTCAAATGCGGGACTTCCAAATAAAGCTGCTGCTGGAGAACTAATGAAATATGCAAGAAAACATAATTATGACATAAATGTCAAGTTTTACAATAAAGGAGAGGAAATGTACCACGTAAAAATGCTTTCTATTTTGAAAAATGATTATTTGATAACTTACGGAGGTTCAACAAACTTTACAAGACGTAATATGCGTAATTTTAATTTGGAAAATGAACTAAAAATTATGTCAGCTTATGATCAGAAAATTTCCAAAGATATTTTGGATTATTATGACAGATTATGGACAAATAGGGATGGAGAATTTACATTACCTTATGACACAGAAAAAAATGAGAAATTGATGAATGATTTGTTATTCAGGTTTATGGAAATGAATGGATTTGGGGCATTTTAAAAGTTATTGTTTCTTGCCTTAAATCCTTATCTTGTGGGAAAGGTTTATTCCAATAAATAAAACAATTTATTTGAAAAAATTAAAGAATAAGTTATAAATTGTATTAAAAGAAAAAGAGTGATTTTTATGGAAAGTGTAATTAAGGCGAATAAGATTAAGATAGAAAAGATAAATGAGAATGACTATAATCGAATTTTTGTAATGTCAGATATTCATGGACAGTACGATTTGTTTTTGAAAATGTTGGATAAAATTGACTTAAAAAGAGAAGATTTACTTGTGATTATAGGGGATATTTGTGACAGAGGAAAAAAGTCTTATGAAATTTATATAAAATGTATCAAAATGATAAAACTTGGGTATAACTTGAAGTTTATTTTGGGAAATCATGAAGATATGCTTCTTGAAGACTTGGAAAATGATTATCCATTAAGATATGAAACAGAATATTCAATTTATAAACATTCTAAATATTTTGAAAATAAAACGATGACAGAATGGCACCAAGAAAATTTTTTTGATGAAATTAGATGGTTTGTAAAATGGCTCAAAAACTGTCCTTTAATAATTTATGGAAATAAAAATATTTTTGTTCATGCAGGGCTCGATTTGAATATAGCTTTGACAAAACAAGAAAAGGAAACAGTACTTTGGACTAGAGATGAATTTTGGATTATGGAAAATGTAGAGCTTGAGGAATATAGGGATAAAAACATATATTTTGGTCATACTCCTAATATAAATGGAAGAATCTCTAAAAAGACTGATAAAATAAAGGGAATAGACTGCGGCGCATTTTTTACGCATTTTTTAGGATGTATAGAAGTAAAAAGTCAAGAGGAAATTTATGTTTATGAAGATGAATTTATAGAATTTGATGAGGTTTCAAGCAAAGTATTTTTGGAACTTTGGAATGAGGAAGTGGCGGAGTTTATAAATTCTGAGAAATATAAGATTAAAAGTGGGAAAGGGAAAATAATAATTTTAGAAAAATTAGATAAAAATGAAAAAAAAATTTTAGCAGATTTTTGGAAAAAATATGAAAAATTGCTTGGAAAGAATATTGCAAATTATATTAAAAAGAAGAAATTATAAGTAAAAAAATTTTTGGGGATTGACATTTTTATAAAATATGCTATAATAGATATGTAAAAATCCCTAAGGGTGACTTTGTATAATATTTAAAAAAAATGTGCTATAAATTAGACTGGAAAAATCCAGTCTTTTTTGTTATAATATTTTAAGTGAGTTTTAGCACAACTCACAAAATATTATATAAAGGAGGTAGTGAGATGGTAGATTTCATTGCGATATTTATTCTTTTTGTAATTATTTATTACAGCTTGAATAGATAGAGCATGAATTTCACCTCTACTCCTCGCCCTTAGGGGGACATTTTTAAATTTAAGGAGGAAATATTAACAAGAAATTTGTTAAAATAAAGGATGAACAAAATTAAAAATATTGCAATTATTGCACACGTAGATCACGGAAAAACGACTCTTGTCGATGCTTTATTGAAACAGGCAGGAACATTTGGGGAACATGAAAAAGTAGATGAAAGAATTATGGATAGTAATGATTTGGAGAAGGAAAGAGGAATTACGATTTTTTCTAAAAATGCTTCATTTCATTATGATGGATATAAGATAAATATTGTGGATACTCCTGGCCATGCAGATTTTGGTGGAGAAGTACAGAGAATCTTGAAAATGGTAGATTCTGTTTTGCTTCTAGTAGATGCATTTGAAGGTGTTATGCCACAGACTAAATATGTATTAAAACAGGCATTAGAGCATGGACTTCGTCCAATTGTAGTAGTTAATAAGATTGACAGGCCAAATTCAGATCCTGATGCAGTTGTGGATTCTGTTTTTGATTTATTTGTAGATTTAGGGGCAAATGATATTCAGCTTGATTTTCCAGTAGTTTATGCGTCTGCAAAAAATGGATTTGCTAAACTGGAACTGGAAGATGAAGATAAGGATATGAAACCGCTTTATGATAAAATTATGGAGCATGTAGAAGATCCTGAAGGAGATGTGAATGAGCCACTTCAAATGCTTGTTACAAATACTGAATATGACGAATATGTAGGAAAATTAGGAACTGGAAGAATTTACAATGGAAAAATTGAAAAAAATCAGGAAATTACGTTGATTAAGAGAAATGGTGACTTGGTAAATAGTAAAGTTACTAGAATTTATGGATATGACGGACTTAAAAAAGTTGAAATGGAAGTAGCGTATGCTGGAGATATTGTAACAATTGCGGGAATTGATAAAATTGACATAGGAGAAACTGTAGCAAGTAGAGAAAATCCTAAGCCATTACCATTAATTGACATTGATGAGCCTACACTTGCTATGACATTTATGGTAAATGATTCACCATTTGCAGGACAGGATGGAAAATTTGTAACTTCGAGAAATATTTTGGAAAGATTGCAAAAGGAAGTAAATCATAACGTGAGTATGAGACTTGAAATGACAGATTCGCCAGATGCATTTATTGTAAAAGGAAGAGGAGAGCTTCAATTATCTATTTTGCTTGAAAATATGAGAAGAGAAGGCTACGAAGTAGCAGTTTCAAAACCTGAAGTTATTTTTAAGGAAGAAAATGGACAGAAAATGGAACCAATCGAACTTGCAATTATCGATGTTGCCGATGAGTTTGTAGGAGTCGTAATTGAAAAATTAGGGCTTAGAAAAGGTGAAATGGTAAATATGAATCAAGGAAGCGATGGATATACAAGACTTGAGTTTAAAGTACCATCACGTGGATTAATTGGATTTAGAAATGAATTCTTGACGGAAACAAGAGGAACAGGAATTATAAATCATTCATTCTTTGAGTATGAACCTTTCAAGGGAGAGGTAACAGGACGAAGAAGAGGAGTTTTAATAGCAATGGAACCTGGAACAAGTTTAGGGTACTCGTTAAATAACTTACAACCAAGAGGAATCCTGTTTATAGGGCCAGGAGTAGAAGTTTACGAGGGAATGATAGTCGGAGAGCATTCAAGAGAAAATGACTTAGTTGTAAATGTATGTAAAGGTAAAAAACTTACAAATATGAGGGCCGCTGGAAGTGATGATGCTGTGAAATTGGCACCTCCAAAGGAATTTACACTGGAATTGGCACTTGAATATATTGAAAATGATGAGTTAGTGGAAATTACACCTAACTTTATCAGACTTAGAAAAAAATATTTGAATGCTAACGATAGAAAAAAATATGAAAACTCTAAAAATTAAATATTAATATAAATTAGTAGCGATGTGATTTTTATGGATAATATAAAACTTCAAGAAAAATTAAAAGCCGAGTTGTCAGATGAAAAAATAAAATTTATTGAAAAATATAGTATGGAAATAAATTCCAGAAGGCAATGGATAACTAGAAGAAATAATACACCAGAACGCTTATATTTTTCGCATAAATTTATTTCACAAAATAATATTTTAGAAATAGTTTTTAGAAAATATCAGCTTTGTTTTGCAAAATTGAAATATTTTAGAGCAAATATTGAAAAGTATGATTTTTATAAATATACTCCAAAAGAAGGTTTTATAAAGACGCAATTGTGGGATGTAGAATTTTTTTATCATAGAAAATCAGAAAAAATAATAGATTTAAGATATTTACAGCAAATAAGAAAAGTAGAAGATTTTTTGGAACTTATCGAATGGCTTGATAGTTTTGAAAAATAACAAATAAAAACTGGAGCTAAAAAAATTTCAATAGTTCCAGTTTTTTTATTGTTTTAAATTTATAAAATTTATTAGACTTGTTTGGAAATTTAATATTCCTTATCTTTTTACATGTAATATTTATTTTGTTATATTTCCAAATTTATACAGTTATTAAGCAAAGCTGTTAATTTTTTTTAGTTTCTACCATTTTAGCCTGCTTTAAAATACTGTCTGGTATTTTTATTCCTAATAACTGCATATTTTGCTTATTAATTTCAATCTGTAAATTTTTAACTGTTTCTATTGGAATTTCACTTGGTTTTTTGCCTTTTAGTAAAATTTCCGCTGCTATTTCTCCAGAACGGTAACCGATATTGTAGTCGGTAGTTCCTTGTGAAATTAGCCCTCCTGCATTTGAGTAAACGTCATTTGTAGCTAGAATCGGAACTTTTGCATTGTTAAAAACATCAAGTATTGCTGCAAAATATGATGCTACTGTATTATCTTGAATAGCATAGTAGATATCAATATTCTTTGAAATAAGATTTGCTGCGGCAACCATTTCTGTACCATTTGTAACAGCTTTTTCCACTACTGTGAATCCATACTCTCCTGCCAGTTTTTTCAAATTATTTACTTCAGAAACTGAATTTTGTTCAGACGAATTATAAATGATTCCTATTTTTTTCGCTTCTGGTAATAATTCTCTCATTAATTTTAAATTTTCTGTAATTGGGGCTGCGCCACTTGTTCCTGTAACATTAGGAATTCCTACTAGTCCTGCACTTTTTGGATCTGTAACTGAACCAAATATAACTGGTGTTTCTTTTCCAATCTGATTTTTAGCTGCTTGTGCAGTTGGTGTTGTAATTGCAAATACCAAATCTTTTTTGTCTGCTGCAAATTGCTGCATAATTAGAGTCTGATTACTCATGTCATTATTTGCAATTTTATCATCATAATCAGCCTTTACTCCGGCTTTTGCTAATGCATCTTTAAAACCCTGCTTTGCTGCATTTAATGCTGGATGATCTACAATCTGTGACAATCCAATCTTATAAACCTTTTCATTAACTTTGGAATCCTTTTTTTGTTCTTGAGAATCATTACTTTTTTTATTTCCGCAAGATAAAAGCATCCCTCCTAACATACCAAATAATAGTACACCTCTCATAATTTTTTTCATCTGTTTTCCTCCTAAAATAAATAATTTTTGAATCGTATTATTATTTTACCATATTTTTTAAAAATTTCCAGCATATTTTAATAAATTTATCAATTAGAGTAATTTAAAACAGGAAAAGAAAAAAGTAAATATTAAAATTACTAAATTTAAGTTTAGTAAAATAATTAATATTTTTACCAAAAAGATTAAATGAAATATTCGAGTTAAATAAAAATAATAGATATTTTGAAAAAGTCCTCTGTATTTATCTTTGTAATTTACTAATTTAAATGTTCAAAAAAATACTTGACAAAAAACGATTACTATTGTAAACTATATAATATAAAAAGATTACGAATGTAAACATTTGAAGGAGGTAAGAATGTGAAAGAAAACTGCAAAATCGATAAAAAACAACATATAACAGATGCAGAATGGGAAGTAATGCGTGTTGTGTGGGCAAATAGCGAAGTTACTAGCAAGTTTGTGACAGAGGTGCTTTGTGAGAAAATGAATTGGAAGCAGGCTACAATAAAGACGCTGTTAAATCGGCTGCTGGAAAAGAATATTTTGAAAAAGAGGGAAATTGGGAACAAATACATTTATTCGACGGATTTTACGGAAAAAGAAGTGGCTAACAGTTATATATTGGGAACTTTTGATAAAATTTGTAAAACAAAAGTTGGAGAAATGATAGGGAAAGTTATTGAGAACAGTGAACTGAGTTTTGGCGACTTGGACTTAATTTTAAAGGCTGTGGAGAAAAAGAGAAAAACGGCTGTGAAGGAAGTTTTGTGTGATTGTGTTGAAGGGCAGTGTAATTGTGAACATAGTGGACATAAGCATATTTAAAGATATATTGTACTAAATGAAGGAGGAAAAGATTATGGCAGAAAAAAACTATACAGTAACTGGAATGAGCTGTGCAGCTTGTGCCAATGCTGTGGAAAAGGCACTTAATAAAAATAATGATATTAACGCTTCAGTTAATATTGCAACTGAAAAATTGAATATTGAATATGATGAGAAGAAATATAATTTTGATAAAATTAAGAAAATAGTCGAGTCGGCTGGGTATGGACTGGTTGAAGATATGACGGAAGATAAAAAGCTGGAACTTTATCAGGAAAAAATAACAAGTTTGAAAAATCGATTAATTTTGGCAGTTATTTTTGTTGTTCCACTTTTATATATTTCGATGGGGCATATGCTTGGGGCAACACTTCCTGAATTTTTGAATCCTAAGGTAAATCCGCTTAATTTTGCATTGGCACAGTTTGTATTGACTTTGCCTATTATTTATGCTGGAAGAGATTTTTTTTCACATGGATTTAAAAATTTAGTAAGAAAATCTCCAACAATGGATTCGTTAATTGCTATTGGGGCAACAGCGGCAGTACTCTATGGAATTTACGCCACTTTTAGAATTGTAACTGTAGATCCTGAAGCGCATATGGATTTATATTATGAGTCAGCTGGTACAATTATTACGTTAATCTTGTTTGGAAAACTGTTGGAGGCAAAAACAAAAGGTCAAACTTCGTCGGCAATAAAAAAACTTATCGGACTTCAGCCTAAAAAGGCTAAAATTATTGAAAATGGAGTGGAAAAGGAAGTCCTGATTGAAAACTTGAAAGTTGGAGATATTGTAATTGTAAAGCCGGGAGAAAAAATTGCGGTAGATGGAAGGATTGTGGAAGGGTCGACTTCTGTTGATGAATCAATGTTGACAGGAGAAAGTTTGCCAGTAAGCAAAAAAGTTGGGGATAAGGTTGTTGGAGGAAGTATAAATAAAAATGGAAGTATCAGATTTGAGGCGACTGAAATTGGTAAAAATACAGTTTTGTCGCAAATTATAAAACTGGTTGAGGAGGCACAGGGTTCAAAGGCTCCTATTTCTAGAATGGCAGATATTGTGGCGGCGTATTTTGTGCCGATTGTTATTGGGATTGCGATAATTACAGGAATTGCTTGGTTTCTGAGTGGAAGTGGATTGGTTACTGCATTGTCGTTTTTCATCGCTGTACTTGTAATTGCGTGTCCGTGTGCATTGGGACTTGCAACACCTACATCAATAATGGTTGGAACTGGAAAAGGGGCTGAAAACGGTATCCTTATCAAAAGTGGAGAAGCTCTTGAAACAGCATACAAAATAAAAACAGTTGTATTTGACAAGACTGGTACGATTACGAAAGGAAAGCCTATACTTACTAATTTGATTGCTTATGGGAAATATAATGAAAATGAATTGTTAAAAATTGCTGCAAGTGTGGAAAATGATTCAGAACACCCATTGGCAGAAGCAATCGTAAACAAAGCAAAAGAGAAAAATATTGAAATTAAGCCGTATGAAAAATTTAGGGCAATGCCAGGTTACGGTATTCGTGCAACATTTGAAGGCAAGGAAGTTCAAATTGGAAATAGAAAATTGATGGAAAATCGAAAAATCAATGTGGAAATTTCTCAAAAAGATTATGATATTTTGTCGAATGAAGGAAAAACGCCAATGTACATTTCGATTGATAACGAATTTGCGGGACTTGTTGCAGTTGCAGATGTTATCAAGGAAACAAGCAAGGAAGCCATAGAAAAACTGAAAAAAATGGGAATCAAGACAATAATGCTAACTGGAGATAACGAAAAAACTGCCAAATTTATCGCAAAACAAGTGGGAATAGATGATGTAATTTCAGAAGTGCTGCCTAATCAGAAATCTCAAAAAGTAAAGGAACTTCAGGAAAAAGATGAATTTGTTGCAATGGTTGGAGACGGAATTAACGATTCACCAGCACTGGCTCAGGCAAACGTTGGAATTGCGATAGGAAATGGAACGGATGTTGCCATAGAATCAGCTGATATCGTCTTAATTAGAAACGATTTGAGAGATGTTGCGGGTGCAATAGCATTAAGTAAAGCGACAATCACAAATATAAAAGAAAATTTGTTTTGGGCATTCTTTTATAACGTACTGGGAATTCCATTTGCCGCTGGAATATTTTATGCATTTTTCAATGGACCAAAATTGGATCCGATGATAGCGGCTTTTGCAATGTCGTTTAGTTCAGTATCTGTTTTGGGTAATGCTTTAAGATTGAAATTTTTTAAAGTTAAATAGAATTTTGAAAAATAGGTTGAATTTATCCTACATTTATGATATTATACTTTATAAGAGGTGAGTAATATGAAAGTAGAATTAGATAACTTAGTTTCGATGAAAGAAGCTAACCAAAATTTTTCTAAAGTAGCAAGAATGGTCGATAAAGATGGAGCTGTTGTTATTTTAAAGAATAATATCCCAAAATATATTTTAGTCGATTACAATTTAACAAAAGAAGTTGAGAAAAAGCCAGTAAAATTTGCGGAAGATAATGAACTGGAAATGGTTTCTTCTAAGATTTTAAAAAAATATAAAAAAACATTTGAGGAATTGGCGAAATGATTCTTTTGTCCAAGAAACAAATAATAAAACTTCATTCTGAATTAGTAAAAGAGTTTGGAGGAATTGACGGTATTAGGGATAAAGGTTTAATTGAGAGTTCGATAAGTAATGTTTATCAATCTTACTTTGGAGTTGAGAAATATCCAACAATAGAAGAAAAAGCTGCAAGATTATGTTATAGTTTTATCAAAAATCATGCTTTTTTAGATGGAAATAAGAGAATTGGAATTTATGTTATGATGGTTCTCCTTGAATTAAATGGAATTAGTTTAAGTTGTTCTGATGATGAACTTACAGAATTAGGATTAAAAATAGCAGATTCTAGTATAGGATATTTTGAAATTCTTGAATTTATCTATAAATTTCAATGATGATGATAAATAATATTGTGTATTTTTAAATAAGGCTGTTCTAAAACGGACAGTCTTTTTATTAAATTAAAAATTTAAATATTGACAATTTTAGAAAATTATATTAAAATAAATTGTAATGATTACAAAATTAAATGAATTATTATGAAATAAATAAAAATTAAATTTGGAGGTATGGAAAATGGATTTTAGCTTGAATCTTGGTGCTTTAGATGAAGGAAAATTAGTAAAAATTGATGAAAATAAACTTTATGATGTAACTGTAGTTGGTTCTGGGCCTGCGGCTGTCTCTGCAGCAATTTATGCGGCTAGAAAAGGGCTTAATGTAGCGATGGTTGGAGTGAAAATTGGTGGACAAGTTCTTGATACAAATGAAATTGAGAATATTATCGGAACTATTTTGACAACTGGAGCTAAATTTGCAGAAACTTTGGAAAAACATTTAAAAGAGCATGAAATTGCATTTAAAGAAGGGCATTTAGTAAAAGAGATAAAAGAAGACGGAAAAGATAAGATTTTGGTAACTGATGATGGAAAAAGTTATAAAACAAAAACAGTTATTGTAGCAACTGGAGCAAAACCTAGAAGTTTAAATATTCCTGGAGAAGCCGAATATGTTGGTAAAGGAGTGCATTACTGCTCAACTTGTGACGGACCTTTTTATAAAGGGTTAGATGTGGCTGTAATTGGTGGAGGAAATTCAGGTGTGGAAGCAGCGCTTGACTTATCTGGAATTGCAAAATCAGTTACACTAATTGAATTTATGCCAGAATTAAAGGCAGATAAAGTTTTACAGGAAAAATTAGCTGAGCAGCCAAATGTAAAAACTATTTTAAATTCTGCAACAGTTAAAGTAAATGGAAATGAATTTGTGGAAAGCATTGTTTATAAAAGCAGAGAAACTGATGAAGAAAAAACATTGAATGTAGAAGGTATGTTTGTGGAAATTGGGTTGTCACCAAGAAGCGAAGTTGTAAAAGACTTGGTTGAAACAAATAAAATTGGAGAAATTGTAATTAATCCTGAAAATAATTCAACTTCTGTGGCTGGAATCTTTGCTGCGGGAGATGTTACAAATATCAGACAAAAACAAATTATTATTGCAATGGGAGAAGGTGCAAAAGCTGCATTAGGAGCATTTGAGTATCTGATTACAAAATATTAATTATTAAAAAATAGGAAAAATGAACTGCATCTAAAATCTTGAACACAAGATAAGAGGTGCGGTTTTTTTATGAAAAAATTTAAAAAAGAAGATTAATGAAATTACTTATTTTCATAAAAAAATACTCCAATTAATTAAAATTAGAGTACTTATAATGATAAGAAAATTCATATTTTAATTAGCAATTCCAAAAGTAATTATTTTAAAAAATTCTTCATTTTCATCACTAATTACCCAGTCTTTACCATTTTTTACATATTTTACATCTAGTGTTTTTTCTAAATATTTTAAATCTTTGCTGTTAAATTTCTCGTTAAAGAATTCTTTTCCAACTTGCATAATTTCTTTTTGTAAATCTTCGTTATTTTGGGGCATGGATTTAGACATTCTTTCAGAGAGCCTAGTTTGAAGTTCACCTATATATGAAGATAAATTGGGAGCTTTTACAGTGACATTTATTGTAGCGGTGTTTCCTTTTGACTCGACTTTATTAACTTTGTAAGTTATTTTTTTCATTCCTTCACCGTATACTTTGCTAAAATTTTCTAAAATAGTACTAACATTTCCTTCAGATTTGCCAAATTTTGACATATCTCCTGATTGGATTATTTTCATTTTTTCCTCAAAAGCTTTTTGTGCAGGATGAGTTCCACAGCTTACTACAAATAAAAGCATGCTTAGTAAAATTAAAATTTTTGCCTTCATAAATTTCTCCTTCAATTTTTTCTACATTGTACTATGTTTATATAATTTTATAGACAGTATTTGATTAGATTTATATTATTGAAGGTTTTTTAGAAGCATTGTTGCAAATTTAAAGTAGATAATAAGTGTTACAGCATCTGAAATAGTAGTTATTAAAGGAGTTGCCATAACAGCTGGATCTGCTTTTAAAATTTTTGCTCCAAGTGGAAGCAATGCTCCTACTATTTTTGAGATTATTATTGTAAATACAAGAGTTATTGAAACAATAAAGGCGATTGTCGGATTTATTTTTTCTAAAGTAATTAGTCTTACAAAATTTAGAACTGATAGGACTATAGAAACCATAATACCTATTGAAAATTCTTTTCTAAGTACTTTGAATGCATCTTTTGGAGAAATTTCCCCTAGTGCTAGTGAACGGATTACAACAGTTGAAGATTGTGATCCAACATTTCCTCCACTTGACATTAACATTGGAATAAATGCTGTCAAAATAATTGATTTTGCAAGTACTTTTTCATATCCCTGTATTATATTTCCTGAAATTGTGTCAGAAATCATAAGGACTGCAAGCCATCCAATTCTTTGTCTTGCCATTGTAAAAACGCTTGTTTTTAAGTAGGAATCATCAGTAGAAGAAGTAATCCCCGCCATTTTATGAAAATCTTCAGTAACTTCCTGATCGACAACATCCATTACGTCATCTACTGTGATAATTCCTAAAATTCTGCCTTCATGATCTACAACGGGCATAACGATAAAATCATATTTTTTGAACAAATCTGCAACAACTTCCTGATCGTCATCTGTATGAACACTTACAAATTTTTTGTTCATAATATCTTCAATTACTGTATTATCTTTTTTTGCAATTAATTCTTTGAGTGAAAGTACTCCCTCGAGTTTTCCATTTTCACTTGTAACATAGCATGTATATATATTTTCTTTATCTTTTCCTGTTTTTCTTAATAATTCAATTGCTTCTGAAACAGTCATATTTTTTTGAAAATCGACATATTCAGTTGTCATAATGCTTCCTGCTGAATTTTCAGGATACTTTAATAGTTGATTTATTAAATGTCTGTCTTTTTTATCAGTATTTTTCAATATTTTCTTTACAACATTAGACGGCATTTCTTCAATAATGTCAACAATATCATCAAAGTATAGTTCGTCAAAGATTTCACGTGTTTCAATATCAGTCGATGCATGAATAATCATTTCTTGACGTTCTGAATCCAAATATGGAAATACATCTGCCGCTTTATCTTTTTTTAACAGTCGAAAAATCATTATCACAAGTTCAGGCGATTTGAACTGGTTTAATATATCAGAAATTTCAACTGTATTTAATTCATTTAATTGTTTTTTTATTTCGAAGTATTTTTTTTCTTTTAAAAGAGCTTCAATTATTTCTTTCATTTTTCCTCCTTACTTTCCTATTTTTTTATTTATAGATACTTAATATTTATTTTATGATGTTGCTCAAAAATATAGTTGCAAATCTAAAATAGATAGTAAGAGTTAAGGCATCAAGTATTGTAGTTATTAATGGACCTGCCATTATTGCTGGATCCATTTTAAATGTCTTTGCAATGATGGGCAAGAAAGCACCTATTATTTTTGAAATTATAACTACAAAGACAAGAGTTACCGAAACTGTTATGGCAACATTCAAAGGGGTTTTTGTCAAAGATATAATCCTTAGAAAATTAATTGCTGCCAGAACAATGGCGACTATAAATGAAATAAGAAACTCTTTTCTTAGTATTTTAAAAGTATCTTTTATATTGACCTCTCCTAATGCTAAGGCACGGACTACAATGGTTGAAGATTGTGCTCCTGCATTTCCTCCAGTATCCATAAGCATTGGGATAAATGAGGAAAGTATAACTACAGACTGCAGTACATCCTCGTAACTTTTTATAATTCTTCCTGTAAATGTGGCAGAAATCATAAGCACAATAAGCCAGCTGATTCTCTGTCTTGCCATAGTAAAGGCGCTTGTCTTAAGGTAAGACTCCTCAACTGGTGAAATTCCGGCCATTTTATGAAAATCTTCTGTTGCTTCCTGTTCCACAACGTCCATTATGTCATCAATTGTAATTATCCCAAGAAGCCTATTTTCATCATCTGTAACTGGAAGAACAATAAGATTATATTTTTTTATTATTTCAGCAACTTTTTCCTGATCGTCGTTTGCGTGTACACTTATTACATTTTTATTCATAATACTTTGGATGGGAACGTCATCTTCGCTTGTAATAAGTTCTTTTAAGGAAATTACCCCTTCCAGTTTTCTAACTTCATCAATTACATAACAAGTATAAACATTTTCCATATCTTCAACAGTATTTCTGATTTTTGAAATTGCTTGAGATACAGTCATATCCTTTTTTAAATCCATGTATTCAGTTGTCATAATACTTCCAGCTGAATTATCAGGATATTTTAGTAATTGGTTTATCAAATGTCTATCTTTCGCATCGGTATTTTTCAAAATCTTTTTTACTACATTTGATGGCATTTCTTCAATAATATCAACAATATCATCAAAATAAAGTTCATCAAATATATTTTTTGTTTCGACATCAGTCATAGTGTTAATAATCATTTCTTGATGCTCTGTATCCAAATATGAAAACACATCCGCTGCCCTGTTTTTGGAAAGTAGCCTAAAAATCATTATTAATTCAGAAGATTCAAACTGATTTAACAGTTCTGAAACTTCAACAATATTTAATTCATTCAAATATTTTCTAATTTCAAAATATTTTTTTTCATTTATAAGTGTTTGAATAGTGTTGTTTTCCATCGTTATCTCCTTTCTTTTTTGCAATTTGTTAAAGTTTTTTACTTCTTATGCAAATTAAAAATTAGGAGAATAACAACACGAAGAGATTCCCTTTATTTGCATAGATTAGTAAATTTTAGATTATTCAGTTTCTCTTCCGGGACTTCTTCGTTCAAAACATTCACCTCCATAAAATATAAAATCAGCATAAATTTCTAAAAAAATGAACTTTATGCCCATAAAATTTTATCAGACAAACCAATGATTGTCAATAAATTTCTAAGAAATTTCTTTTAATAAAAAAAGGGACTCAATTTAAGAGTTTCCCTTTAATCATAATTATTTATGCAGATAATAAAAATCAGTCTTTTACGTATATTTTTTTTACCCTTCCTGTATAAACTATATGAGGCTCTTCTTTTGTGTATAGTTTTTCAGGTATGCTCTTATCTATGAAGTTTTCAGGTTTTATATCATCTATATATAATTTTTCGGCTACAATAACTAATTTTGCTTCTTCAAATGCAGGCACACCATCTAAAAATATTGGATTAAATCCAACTTCTGCAATTTTATCTACATCTCTTCCTGATTTCAGTCCAAGTACATGAAGTTCCTTTTTATAACCACTAAAAAAACTTAAAGAAAAACAATTTTGCTCATCTACAAATTTTTTAGTATATCTTGTAGGTCTTATATAAACTGAAATAACAGGGCCTCGCCAAAGATAGCCCATCATTCCCCACGTGACAGTCATCGTATTTATCCCATTCTCATCTCCCGCCGTAACAAGGCTCCAGTCCTTACCTGTACTTGTAAAAGGATTTAAATCAAAATCCTGAATTTTAATCTCATGAAATCCCATTTCTAACACCTCCGAAATCTTTTATTAGAGTTTCAAGTATTTTTATTATAACATATTTTTTGAAAAAGTAAATATTGACATAAATAATATTTTATAGTAAAATATTTTTATTATCAAAGTATTTTTGGAGAAAAATTAACGGAAATTAAAGAATTTAATACACAGGAATGAGGAGGAAAATATGTTAAAAAAATTAGCAATTTTAAGTTTTATTGTAGTTGGAATGATGGCATTTGGAGATGATAATGACACATTTAATGTAAAATTGGAAGAATCAGTAGTAACAGCCACAGGATTTGATGATGTGCAAAGCAATCAAATTAAGAATACTACAATTGTAACGGCTCAGGATATACACAATAAAGGATATAACACTATAGAAGAGATATTGAAACGTACACCAGGTATAAATTTTGTTAATAATGGATTTGGATATATTGTGGATGTAAGAGGACAAGGAGTTCAGGGAGCTGCTAAAAATGTAAAAGTTCTTGTGGATGGGTCTCCTTTAAACATACTTGATATGTCGCATGCAATTTTACCTCTAAATTCAATTTCAGTTGAAGATATTGAAAAAATAGAAATTATTAACGGTGGAGGGACTGTACTTTACGGTGGAGGAACTGCTGGTGGAGTAATTAACGTAATTACAAAGAAAACGCAAGAAGAGCCTGTAAAAAATAAGGTTTACTATCAAAATAGTTCATTTGACACAAATAAATTAGGTTTTGGAACAAGCATAAAATTTGCAGATAATTTCTTGTTAGATTTGGGATATGAAAATATTAATGGAAATGGGTATAGACAAGGTGATAAGAGAGATGGCGAAAATCTAAGAGGTGGATTTACATATAACATCAGTGATAATCAGACATTAAGATTTAAAGCCACAAAATACAAGGAAGAATCAAAAGAATCCGACGGTATAACTAAAGCACAGTTAAATAATGATAGAAAACAGGCAGGAACAACTTTGACAGAATCTGATTTGGATAGAACAGAATACAGCCTAAATTATGAAATCAAGCCTACTGATAATTTAACTTTCTCGTTGTTAGGATACAATCAGAAAACAATTAGAGATTATGATCAGGAAGCTCCAGCTGGAAGAATGACTCATAAGACTGATGGACAGTTTAAAGATAGAAAAACTGGAGTTGACTTAAAAGGTAAATATAACTATGGTTCAGGAAATGTAATCTTTGGATACGAATATATAAAAAATAATTCAAACAGAAGTTCTTATGGTGCAATGTATATGAGAAACAGAAGATTATTCCCAACATCTACTATAGACATTGATTTGCAAAAAAATACTCATTCAGTATTTGTTCAAGGAAGACACTCTCTTACAGATAAGCTTGAGGGAACTTTAGGTTATAGATATGAACATGCTGATTATGATATTCACAGAACAGATGGAAGAAATGTTATAAATAAAAACACTAAAAAGAGTAACAATGCTTATGAAACAGGATTAAACTTTAAATATTCTGATACGGGAAATGTTTATGCAAAATATGAAAGAGGATACAGATCTCCAAGTCCAACAGAAATGGTTGATAAATCAATTACAAGAGGATATGTGCTAAACAATCTGAAGTCTGAAAAATACGATACTTATGAAATTGGTATAAAAGATATGATTGGACCTTCATTTGTAAGTTTGACAGGATTCTATACTAAGAAAAATGACGAAATTTTAATTGATATGCCAAGCGGACATGGATTAAACTGGACATATAAAAACTTGCAAAAAACAGAAAGAAAAGGTTTAGAACTATTTGCAGAGCAATATTTTGGGACATTTAGAATAAATGAATCAGTTTCTTATGTAGATGCAAAAATTAGCAAAGGTGCAGATAAAAACAAAAAAATACCTTATGTATCGAAAACAAAAGCAACTTTAGGAGCTAATTATGAAGTGTTGACAGGATTAAATCTGACAGCCGATCTTAATTACTTCTCAAATTCCGTAGATGGAAACTATGAAAAAATAAAAGGTTATTCTACAACAGATTTAGGAATAAGTTATGCTCATAAAACAGGTTTAGGAGTACAAGCAGGAGTTAAAAACGTATTTGATAAAAAATATTACAGATATAAAAATGGAGATTCATATATCCCAGAAGCTGAAAGAACATATTATGTTGGTGTAAGTTACAACTTCTAAAAATAATTTTAAATATGGAAAGTGGCAGTCAAGCAATTGTTATAAAGTTGTTTGGCTGTATTTTATAAACAAATAAAATTGTTAATTTTTATAAGGTACAGTTGTTAATAAGTATTTTTTTGAAATATTCCCAAATTTTATTTTGGAAAGTAGTCTAAACATTTATTGTTTGGATAAACCTGAATTATTACGAAAACGAAACTCGCTGATGCTCGCTTTCGCAAATAAAGATTAGAACAACTCTATAAAATATATTTGCTATGAAGGTTCTGGCGAAAGAAACACATAAATGTGTTTAGTCGTTTTCATTTCAAAAAAATCACGACGATTTTAGTTTAATTACAACAGTTATTTTAATAAAAAATCCTTAAGCAAGATTGTAAAAAAATGGAATTAATAGTCTTAAATAAAAAAAGATTAATATAAATTAAGAAAAAATATTAATAAATGTAGATAAGGAATAAAAGATGAAAATTGAAAGTAGAAAAGTAAAATATAAAAAGTGTGACAGTAATATGTGGAAAATGTATTCTGGAATAACAATTTTTATAATTATAGTGGCATTTTTGTCTTTGAAAATAGGAACTGTGAATATTTCGGCAAAAGATATATTTAGAAGTTTTTTAGGCGAGAAAATGAGGGATGAATCGATGAAATCAATAATAATTGATGTGAGGTTGCCGAGAATTATTATGGCAGTGCTGATTGGGATGTTGCTGGCTAGTTCGGGGACGGTTGTGCAGTCGGTTTTTCAGAATCCGTTGGCAGATCCTTATATAATTGGTATTTCGGCTAGTGCTACGCTCGGAGCTGTTATTGCGTATGTCCTTAATTTTCCTGATGTTATGTATGGAATTTTTGGATTTATTGTATCGGTTATCGTGGCGTTGATAATTTTTAGGATTTCGAGAAGCAGGACTAGGACCGATGTGGCTGTGCTTCTAATAGTTGGGATTGCGATTTCGTCTTTTTTAGGGGCATTTACGTCGTTCAGTATGTATCTGATTGGGCAGGATTCCTTTAGAATAGTAACGTGGATGATGGGATATATGGGAAGTGCCTCTTGGCTGAAAATCGGAGTTCTTATGATACCTCTTGTAGTTTCTGTTGTTTATTTTTATTTGAAAAGATATGAAATGGATTTGTTGATGAGTGGGGATGAAGAGGCACATTCGCTTGGAGTGAATGTGGATAGGCTGAAAAGGAATTTATTGATTGTTTCGGCACTGATTGTCGGTTTTTCTGTGGCATTTACTGGAATGATAGGATTTGTTGGGCTTATTGCGCCGCATACGGTAAGGCTCGTGCTAAAAAGTGGAAGCAATACTAGGCTACTGCCTTTAGCAACATTGGGTGGAGGGCTGTTTTTGCTAATTTGTGATACGATTGGACGAACAATTTTGGCACCGACGGAAATTCCGATAGGAGTGGTAACTTCATTTTCTGGAGCACCATTTTTTCTATATTTGGCGATAAGAAGGAAAAAAGGTGGATAGGATGAGTAGTGGAAATAATAATTCAGAAATTTCGATAAAAAATGTAAGTTTTAGTTATGATAATTCCCAAAAAAAGATAATTGATGGATTAAATATAAATATAAAAAAAGGTGAATTTGTCGGGATTCTTGGTGCAAATGGGAGTGGAAAATCGACACTTTTGAAAATGATTTTGAAATATTTTCCTATAGAAACTGGGAATATTGAAATTTCTGACAAAAATATCAGTTTGTATAGTCCTAAGGAAATGGCAAAAATAATAAGTTTTGTTCCTCAAAAGTCGGCTTTGAATATGCCGATAAGTGTAATTGAAATGGTTTATATGGGACGTACGCCACATATTAAGAATAAGTGGACTGGGTTTGATAAGGGAGATGAGCGAAAAGTAAATGAGATTTTGGAAAAATTACGGCTTGAAAAATTTAGGGACAGATCGATTTTTTCACTTTCGGGTGGAGAATTTCAGCGTGTTCTGCTGGCAAGGGCATTAGTGCAGGAAACGAGGATTATTTTACTGGATGAGCCGACTTCTGCATTGGATATGAATTATGCTCTTGAAATTATGAAACTTACGTCGGATTTTGTGAAGGAGAAAAAGATTACGGCTGTAATGGTTTTACACGATCTGAATCTGGCTTCGATGTACTGTGATGATGTGATGTTTTTAAAGGATGGAAAAATTGCATATTCAGGGAGTCCAAAGGAGCTTTACAAAAAGGAGATTTTTTCTGAAATTTATGGATTTGAATGTGAGATTGTGGAAAATAATGAACTTTTGTATGTAATACCTAAAAAAATTTAATAGGAAAGGATTGGAAAAATGAAAAAAATAATGAAAAATTCTTTTTATTTGGCATTGCTAATTATTTCAATGTTTATAATTTCTTGTGCAAAGAAAAATGCTGAAAATGGTAAAAAGGAGGAAAATAAAAAATATAATAGGATTGTTGTGCTGGATCCTGCGACTGTTGAAATGATTTATATGCTTGGAGCAGAAGATAAAATCGTGGGAGTTGCTAATTTGGAGCGTTCAAAGGTATGGCCTGAAGAAAAGGTCGCAAAACTTGAGAGTGTGGGAACTTTTATAAAGCCGTCGCTTGAAAAAATAATTGCCCTAAAGCCTGATTTGGTTATAATGTCAGCTCTTACAGGCGAAGAGCTGAATAATGGGCTTAAATCAAATAACATTGAAGCAAAAAGAATTCAGGCAAATTCGATAGAAGAAATATTTACCAATTTTATGGAAGTAGCAAAAATGCTGGGGAAAGAAAATGAAGCAAATAAAATAATTGCTGAAAAAAGAGCAAAGCTGGAAGAAATTAAAAAGATGGCAGCGATCAATAAAAAAGGGCTGTTTGTTATGTCAGCTTCACCGCTTATGGTGTTTGGAAACGATAATTTACCAAATGATATAATGAAATTGCTGAATATTAAGAATATCGCAGAAAATCAGAAGGGGAGAAATCCAATTGTAACACCTGAATTTATAATGAAGGAAAATCCAGACATCATAATTACATTATTACCAAACCCATCTCAAATTGTGGCTACAAATCCACAGTTAAAAAATGTGAATGCAATAAAAAACAGCAAATTTATTGTTGTAAATTCATCACAGATTTTAAGAGGTTCGCCAAGAACTATTGATCAGATTGAAGAAATTGCAAAAGCGGTTGCAAAGTAAGAATTTGAGGATGATTTATTAAATCAAAATAGAAGGAGTGAAAAAAATGGATATAAGCATAGAAAGAATTTTGGATCACATGAATAACGATCATGGAGATGTTTTACCTTTGTATGTAAGGCATTTTTGCAAGAGAGAAGATGTGAAGGAAGCAAAGCTGATTGATGTGAATGAAGAGGGGATGACTTTGCTTTTGAACGGCAATGAGAGAGTTCAGATTAAATTTACGAAAAAAATTGATTTTAAAGGAATCCATCTGGAAATGATAAAGATGGCAAAAATTGCGAGAAAAGCCTTGAATGTACCTGCACCCGAACATTACAAAGATAAGGGACATCAGGAAGAGGAAAAAATGAAAATGGAAATAAGTGATTTTATTGGAAACTTTAAATCAGTTATAATTGGAACTGTGTCGGAAGAAGGAGAGCCGAATGCAAGTTATGCACCATTTTTTAAATATCATGGAGACAGTTACTTATATGTTAATGAAACAGAAGCATATTTTGAAAGTTTTAAGAAAAATGGAAAGGTAAGTTTACTGTTTATTCAGGATGAAGGACAGGCAATGGTGCCATCAATGAGACAAAGAGTTACATATAATGCAGAAATTCAATTTTTAGAAAAAAATGATTACTATAACGAAATTTTGGACGAATTTCAGAAAAATGACTTTTCAATACAAATGACTAGAAATGTGCCAGTTTTTCACTTGGTAAAAGCAAAATTAATAAGCGGAAGATATGTGAAAGGACCTAGACAGGCTTTTGACATCACAAAGGACAGAAGGATCGTGGAAGTTACGCTGGAAGTGTCTGAAAACAACTGAAAAGAAATGCCAAAGGAAATGCAAAAAGGTAAAATTTCAGAGTCAAATTTGGAAGAACAGGGAATTTTTCCAAAGAGATTTAAGTCACATAATGATTCGGTAGGGATTGTGTCAGATTATTTTCGGAAAAATAAGAAATTTGGAACAGAAGCAGAACTGCTGGAAAGAATGCAGAAACCTGCGGAAAATGAACTTGGAACAATTTACGTCCATACTCCATACTGCGATAAAATCTGTTCATTTTGCAACTTGAATCGAAAGAAGATTGATAATGATTTGGAAGATTACACAAGTTTTCTTGTCTCAGAGTTCGAAAAATACGGAAAAACGCCTTATATGAAAAGTAAAAAAATAAATGTAATTTTCTTTGGCGGCGGAACACCGACTATTTATAAGGAACATCAGCTGGAACGAATTTTAAAGGCTATAAATGATAACTTTACGTTAACAGACGACTGTGAATTTACATTTGAAACAACATTGCATAACTTGAATCCAAAGAAAATAAAAATTCTAGAAAAAGGCGGAGTAAATCGGCTAAGTGTCGGAATTCAGACTTTTTCTGATAGAGGAAGGAAGATTCTGAACAGGACTTTTTCAAAGGAAGAAACTGTAAAAAGACTGAAAAACCTTAAAGAGAGTTTTAGTGGAATGGTTTGTACTGATATAATTTACAATTATCCCGATGAAACGGTTGAGGAGGTGCTGGAAGATGCGAGAATTGTTAAGGAGCTCAAAATTGACAGCACAAGTTTTTATTCACTTATAATTTATGAAGGCTCTCAAATGTCTAAGGATATACGAAATAACACGCTGGAGCTGAATTATGAACTGGAAAAAGACTTTGAACTGCATGACGCTTTTCTTAAAAGTATGCTTGAAAGTGGAGATTATGAAGTGATGGAGCATACAAAGATTGTTAGAAAAGGAAGAGATGAGTATAGGTATATAAGAAATACACATCAGGGGAAGGATATTCTGCCGATTGGAGTAGGTGCAGGTGGTAAAATTGATAATTTTGAAATTTTCAGATTGAGTCAGGACAAAACATTTTATGCGATTTCTTCAAATGAAAATGAGAAGAAAATGAAAAGGATAAGCGGGCTTTTACAATATCCAGAAGTTTATTTTGACAAATTAAAAGAATATGTTTCAGATGAAATTTTTGATGAGATTTATAAGATTTTTGAAAATTTTGAAAAAAAAGGATACTTGAAAATTTATGACACCCACACAGAACTCACTCTAGAAGGAATTTTCTGGGGAAACAACATAAGTGCGACAATATTAAAAAAATGTTTAGGAGGTACAAAGGATGTCAAGTCTAGTAGTCTTTTCCACATCAACAGGAAACACAAAAAAAATAGCTGATGCCATTTTTTCAGCTTTAAAAGACAAGGATAAAAAAATAGTAAATGTAAATGAAGTAAACATTGTAGATATCAATGAATTTAAGAGAATCATCATTGGAGGCTGGATTGATAAAGGAGAAATTGATGAAAAAGCCAAAGAATTTGTGACTAAGTTAAAAAATAAAAAACTTGGACTTTTTGTAACAATGGGTGGAAATCCAGAAACAGACAGGGCAAAAAACTGCTTTCAGGAAATAAAAAAATCATTGGAAAAAAATGGAAACATTGTAGAAAAAATATTTATATGTCAAGGTGCAATTGACCCCAATCTAATAAATAAATTTCGTGAAATGACAAAACAAGGTATAGCAGGGCCTTTTGCAGCAACTCCAGAAAGAGAAGCCAGATGGGCAGAAGCGGCAAAACACCCAAACGAAAAGGATATTGAAAATGCTAAGAGAATATTTGGAGGATTGTAAAATTAAGAATAAAAATAAGGGGGGTAAATTGTGAAAATAATTTATGTAATTGCAGGATTACTGGCAGTAGCCTTGGGATTTATAGGAGCTTTTCTGCCAGGGTTGCCGACGACACCATTTTTATTATTAGCTAGCTTCTGCTTTGCAAAAGGCTCAAGGCGATTTGACAGATGGTTCAAATCAACAAAGCTGTATAAAAACTATCTGGAAGGCTTTGAAAAAAATAAAAGTATGAGTTTAAAAGCCAAAATAGGAATATTACTTTTTTCAAGCGGAATGATGCTATTTCCAATAATTAAATTTAGTAATCCTTATGTAAGAGGCATATTTGTTTTGCTGGAAGTTTTTAAATATTATTATTTTATTTTTAAAATAAAAACAAAATTTTAAGACAAGTGAAACAAATGTCTTTCTTTGCATCCTTAACTTGTTTGATGCTATTTTTATTATATTTTTCATTTCATAAAGTCATTATAAATTCAAATAAAAGTTGTAGTCTAGTCGTAGGTGCAGGATTTGTGGCAATAAGCATTCCTGAGAAAACTAAATAAAGAAAAAATTTAAAAATTATAAAAAATATTTATTAGTAATGATTACTTGATATATTTCAAATAAAAATAATACTTAAGAATAAATTTTTTTTAAAATATGATATAATAACAAAAAAAATTAGTAAACAAAAATTGGGGAAAATAAAGAGATGAAAAATTATTTAAAAGGTATAAATCAAAGACTTGGAAATATTTTTATAAATGTTCGGACTTTGGAGGAATTGGAAAAAAAGACAAAAAGTGTGGTAAATGAAGAGGAGAATGTATTTGAGTACAATCAGAATGTTAAAAAAGTTAATGATTTTATAAAAAAGGGAGAATTTAAAAGGGCGAGAAGTGTTTTGGAAGAGATGAAGGGGCTTCATCGGATGGGGTACTATGAGCTTGGGAAGTATTATTATTTTTGTGAGAGGGATTTGAGCAAGGCAGAGAGCAATTTGTATATTGCATTTGAAAATGGGATTATAAAGGCTGGATATTGTTTAGGTCTGTTAGAGGGAAAGAGCGGAAATATAAACTTGGCTAGAAACTGGTATGTTACCAGTTTTAATTTTTCTGAGAAGTCTGTTATGAAGCTGTTTTATTTTGCGATAAGAGAACAAAATTTCTGGGCAATAGATGGATATTTTTATTATTTGTTGCAATACGGCGAGAGTGCTAAAAATCTGTATGAATTTGCCAAATATTATTTTTGGAGAAATGATGCTGAAAAAATAAAGGAAATTCAGAATAAACTGCTGAATGAAAGCCAGATTTTGTATTTAACAAAAGAAATTTTATATAATGTCGAATGTATGCTCGGAGATGAAAAGAGCAGGGAATACATAAAGTTTGTGGAAAATGCTAAAAATCTTGAAAAATTGGGTGAAGTTGAGAAAGCGGAGAAATTTTATAAAAAATCCGTTGAATACAACGAATATGGAAATGTAGAAATAGCTAAATTTTATGGAAAATTCGCAGAATCTGATAAATATAAAAAGTTAAAAGAAATTTTTAAAAATAATTTTTTAAGAGAAATACGTTCAGAAGTATCTTATCAGCTTGGAAAGTACAGTGAACATCAAAACAATCTTTACGATGCGATAAACTGGTACGAAATATCTGCAAAAAATGAGAATTATAAATCTTTCTATAAACTTTCAAAATTACAAAATCCAAAATTTTCTGAAACAGAAACAAATTTACAGAATAGCTATTATAAATATTTAAAAAGCTCTGCAGCTTTAGGATATGCACGAGCAATGATTGAAGTGGCACTTGATTCTCATTTAAACAGTCTGGAAAGTTTTGAGATGGCAGAGAAGATTTTGACACAGAATAATGTTTTTGAACTGACAAAGGCAATAATGAATGAGGCAAAAATGATTTATTTTGGAGATGAAATTAAGGAAGTTCTAGAAATAAATTACGAAGAGTAGAATACAAATACCATAAAAATACTGTTTGAAAATGAGAAGAAAAGAAAAAACCGTTTTAAATGAATTAATCAAATAAAGCGGTTTTTTGTTTATTTTTTAAACTAATCTTTTTTTATAGATGGTTTCAAGAATCCAAGTACTATAGCCGCAATTACACTTCCAATTAGAATTGCAATTAAATACATAAGGAATCCACTATGCCCAGCTGCATTTTTACTTAATCCCATTACCAAAATTCCACCATGAGGTGCAGGTATTTTAATTTGGAATAATCCCACCAAAGCTCCAGTTATTGCTGATCCAATAACACTTGCTGGAATGACTCTTGCTGGATCTGCCGCAGCATAAGGAATTGCTCCTTCAGTTATAAATGATAATCCCATAATATAGTTAGTCAATCCTGCTTCTTTTTCTTGCTCAGTAAATTTATTTTTAAAGATTTGTGAAGCTAGTGCGATTGCAATTGGAGGAACCATTCCACCAGCCATAACTGCTGCCATTGGGAAAGTTCCGCCACTAGTCATAGTAGCCGCTGTCAATGTTCCTGTTCCAAATACATAGGCAACTTTGTTTATTGGGCCTCCCATATCTACAGCCATCATCCCTGCTAGTAAAGCACCTAATAAGACTGCACTTGCACCTTGCATTGAAGCTAGTCCATTATTCATCCATACATTTAATGCAGTTGCTAATGGGTTGACTACTAGCCACATAATTGTACCTGTTATTAATACTGAAAATACTGGATAGAATAAAATCATTTTTAGTCCATTTAACGCTCTTGGAAGTCCTGCAAAAGCCCATACTAGGAATTTAACCACATATCCTGCTAAAAATCCACCAATTAATGCTCCGATAAATCCTGAAACAGGACCATCTTTAATTATAGGAGTTGTTGCTAAGAATCCTGCAACTAATCCTGCAGATAAAGCCGCTCTTTCACTAATGCTATAAGCTATATATCCACCTAGTATTGGTAAGAAAAGTCCAAATGCTGCTTTTCCAACTGTCATTAATAATTTTGCCAATTCGTGTGTTGAACCAAAATCTTTTCCTGCATTTGCATGCCCAGTTAGTGTATCAACCAAGAATGCCAACGCAATCAATATTCCTCCGCTTATTACTAATGGAAGCATATAAGAAACTCCGCTTAATAAGTGTTTGTAAAGTCCTTTTTTCTCAGATGAAGATGATTCAGAAGAAGATGCAGAAGAATTACTTGCGTGGAAAATAGGGGCTTTCCCATCTAAAACTTGTTGAATTAATGCTTTTGCATTGTTAATTCCTTCTTTTGCCTCGACTTGAATTAATGGTTTACCATCAAATCTGTTAACTTCAATATTTCTGTTAATTGCTAAAATTACACCTGTTGCTTTTTTTATATCTTCATCAGTTAAGACATTTTTTCTTCCATCAGCACCATTTGTTTCAACTTTTATATTTACTCCCATTTCATCAGCTGCTTTTTTAAGTGCTTCTGCTGCCATATAAGTATGGGCAATTCCTGTTGGACAGGCTGTTGCTGCGATTATATAAGGAGCATTTTCATCAGATGAAGTCTGTACAGGTTCTTCTTCTTTCTTTTCTTCCTCTGCAAATTTCTCTGCTTCAGCCTTGTTAATAATATCCAATACTTCATCAGCAGTTTTTGCATTTTCTAATGCTGCTTTAAAATCGTCATCCAGCAATAACTGTGATAATCTTGCAAGTGTTTCGATATGAGTATTGTTCGCACCATCTGGAGCTGCAATCATAAAGAATAATGTAGCAGGTTCTCCATCCAATGAATCATAGTCGATTCCTTCAGGTTTTCTTCCCATAGCAAGTGCAGGTTCTTTTACAAACTCTGTTTTTGCATGTGGAATTGCGATTCCTTCCCCAATTCCAGTTGAACTTTGTTCCTCTCTTGCCATCAATGCTTTGACATAGCCGTCATAGTTATTTAAGACACCTGTTTTTTCATGCAGTTTTGCAAGTTCTTTAATAACATCTATTTTATTTGTAGATTGTACATCTAGTTTTATTCTATCTTTAATCAGTAAATCTGATATTTTCATCTTTACACCGTCCTTATTAGTTTATTTTTATTTGACATATTTTTTATTCTATCATAGTAAAACCACTTTAAAACTGGATATTTTAGTTTAAGTAGTGTATTTTAAAAAGTTTCCTTTGAAATTTCAATTTCGTCATACAGCTTATTTACTAAATCTTTTTCTGCAAGTCCATAAGAATAAGCTGTTGCACTTCCTGAAGCAACTGCCAGCTTAAATGAATCCTCTGGAGAAAGGCCTTTTACAAATCCAGCAATAAATCCTGCAACCATAGAATCTCCAGCACCAATCGAGTTGATTAATTGCCCTTTTGGAACGGATGCCTCTAATACGAAATCTTTGTTTACAAGCAATGCTCCTTCGCCACCTCTGGAAAGAATAACATTTTTTACGCCTTTGTCCAAAAAGAATTTACATTTTTCGACAATTTCAGCTTTTGTTTCCAATTTTTCATTAAACATTTCCCTTAGTTCGTGAATATTTGGTTTTACAAAAAGATTATTGTGAATGTTGTCTTGCAGTAAGTTTCCTCTTGTATCAAGTACTATTTCTACATTTGCTTTTATGTTTTCAGATAATTCCTTGTAAATTTTGCTACTGATTGAAGATGGGATACTTCCAGATAATACAAGGATATCTCCGTCTTTTAGATGGGAAATCTTGTTAGTCAGCTCCTGTAATTTTTCAGATGTGATTTCTGGTGAGACACCGGTAAGTTCTGTTTCCTTGTCATTACCATTAACTTTTACATTGATTCTAGTATTTCCTTCAAGTTCCACAAATTCAGATTTTATGTTGTCTTTTTTTAAATCTCTGACAATAAAATCTCCGACAAATCCAGCCACAAAGCCAATTGCTGTAGATTCTACATCCAGATTTTTCAATACTTTTGAAACATTAATACCTTTTCCTCCAGCCCTATAATTTACTTCGTGAGCAAGATTTAAATGTTCAGCCTGTAAATCATCTTTCAGATACATATCATAGTCCAATGCTGGATTCAATGTCAATGTGTAAATCATCATTTTCCTCCTTAAAATTAAATTTTTAATATCTTATTTTTTACTATATATTTATATCATTTGCTAATCAAAAAGTCAAACAATTAAAAAATATAAATATAAATTAAAAAACTGCATTTTTAGTCTTGTTTGTTTTCAAGCTTCCAAATGCAGTTTATTTTGATTGTTTAGATAGATTTAGATTAATGTTTATGTCCGCAACCACAAGAATGTGAGTGCATATCGATTACCATACGTCCCTGAATTTTTCCTTCTTCCATTTCTTTAAAGATTTCAGGAGCTTCATCGATAGTTCTTGTTTGAACTACAGGAACAACCAATCCTTCTGCTCCGAATTGGAATGCTTCTTTTAAGTCTTCCCTTGTTCCAACAAGTGATCCAATTACTTCGATACCATCTAATACTGTTTTTACGATTGGCAAGTCCATAGTTTCTGATGGAAGTCCAACTGCAACAACTTTACCAGCAGCTCTTACTGAATCAATAGCTTGATTAAATGCAACTTTTGATACAGCAGTAACTACAGCAATATGAGCTCCAATTCCACTTAATTCTTTAATTTTTGCAACAGGATCTTCTTTTTTACCATTTATAATATAATCAGCTCCAACTTCTTTTGCAAGTGCTAGCTTGTCATCATTTATGTCAACGGCAATTACATGAGTATTAAATACTTTTTTAGCATATTGAACTGCCAAGTTTCCTAATCCTCCTGCACCGTAGATTACTACCCATTGTCCAGGTTGAGGTTTTCCAACTTTTATTGCTTTATAAGTTGTAACTCCTGCACAAGTGATACTGCTGGCTTGAGCTGGATCCAGCCCTTCTGGAACTTTTACTGCATAATCAGCTGTAACTATACATTGTTCAGCCATTCCTCCGTCAGCAGAATATCCTGCGTTTATTACCTCTCTGCATAAAGTTTCTTGTCCATTGATACAGTATTCACATCTTCCACACCCTTCAAAAAACCAAGCAATACTTACTCTATCTCCAGGTTTTAGTGATGTTACACCCTCAGCAACTTCTCTTACAATTCCAATTCCTTCATGTCCCAAAACTCTTCCTGGCACTTTTCCAAAATCTCCATGAGCCACGTGCAAGTCAGTATGGCAAACACCGCAATATTCCACATCAACTAATGCTTCTCCCGCTTTTAGCCCTCTTAATTCTTTTTCTACAACTTCTATTCCAGTTCCTTCTTGATTAACTACTACTGCTTTCATTATACTATTTCCTTTCTATTTAAAAAATTCATATTAATGTATGTGAATATGTTCACATAATAATATATACCCTATAAAATTAAAAAAGTCAAATATTTTTTAATAATTTTTTATTTTAAAAATAATATATAAAAAAAAGAATTATTTCTAATACTATAAAAATTTAGAAATAATTCTTATATTTATACTCAAACTTACTTAAATTTAAACTACTAAAAATTATATAAATTTAGGGTTTGTGTAAAATAGTTATAACTTTTGAGTTTAGTTTTAAAGCAGTTTTACTATAATATTATACTAAACCCCATTTAAATAACAAATTCGTCAAAAACTTTTTTAATAAAGGATATAAACCTAATATTTCAAATAATCAAGATATTTAAAAAATAATAAAAAACAATTTAATTGAATGATTATGAATTAGCTATTAAATAACCTTATTATAAAGATTTATTCCTATTTTCAAATAAAGTTTAAAGATAATTTATTTAATAAATTCCAAAAACTTTTTTAATAAAGGATATAAACCTAATATTTCAAATAATCAAAATATCTAAAAAATAATAAAAAACAATTTAGTTGAATAATTTATGAATTAACTATCAAACAATCCTACTATAAAAATTTATTCCCATTTTTAAATGGGATTTGGTATAAAATTTTTTATTTAATAAATTCCAAAAATTCTTTTACTTGTTTTTTCAAGGCTTCTTTATGTTCATCAGTAAGAGTTAAAACTCCTGTTTGCCATGCTTCTGCTGGTACGACTAAACCTGTTCCAATTCCTTCCATTGGATTCATACGGATGTAAGCAAGCAATGTTGAAAGATTTTGTCTTACAAATTTTCCTTCTGTAGAACCTGCGATACTGCTTACAGTTGCTGGTTTTCCTGCGATAACTGTTGGTGTCTCTCTATCGAAGGCTACTAATGGACGAGATAACCAGTCGAGTACATTTTTAAGTATAGCGGGGTAAGAACCGTTGTATTCTGGTGAGACAACCCATAATGCATCTGCTTTTTCAGCTTGGCTACGAATATTTTTGACTGCCTGTGGTGCTGGAAATTCTGTATCTTGTTCTAATAAAGGAACATCTCTGTAATTTAAGAATTCCACATTTGCTTCTTTTTTTAATTCTTCTGCAATATAATCTGCAACTGTTTGGTTAAATGAATTTTTTCTAAAAGATCCTACGATTAATAATACTGTTTTTTTTGACATTTTGTTTCCTCCATTTTTTATTGTTCTAAAATTATATTTTGATAACTAAATTTGGCATGTTAAGTAAAAATTTTTGAAAGTTAGAAAAAATGAGTTTATTAAGTTTAATTCTAAAATAGATTTTATATGTTTTTAAATTTTCTTAAAATTTTTATTAATTCCTGTTTTTCTTCGGATGAAAGGATACTATAGGTATTTTTTATTTCATTACGGTGTTCAGGTAAAAGAGTTTCAAATAGTTTTTTTCCCTCATCTGTCAAACCTACTAGAAACGCACGCTTGTCTGTTGGGCAAGCCTTCTTGTATAACCAGCCTTTTTGTTCCATATTTTTTATAACAACCGTAATATTTCCTGAAGTTGACAATGCTTTTTCAATAAGTTCGCAAACACGCATTTCACCTTTTGTATAAAGCACATCTAGAACACTAAATTGTGAAACAGTAATCCCTTTCTCCCTAAAATCTTTTCCAATTTTATTATTAATGCTCTTAATAGCCTTTTGCAATATAATCTGCAAATGAATATCCGAATTTTTTTCCCAGCTTGTATCCATAAATCATCTCCTTAACAATTTCACTAATTAGTAATTAATTTATTTTATCACTAGTTAGTGATTCTGTCAATATTTTTTTGTATATCCAAATAAAAAAGAAAAATAAATAATGGAATATAATAAAAATAAACTATTAAGAGTAGATAGAAAAATAAAAGTCTAATTATTGGGAAATTCTGAATAATTAAAAATAGTCGTAAATAGAGAACCAAGTATATTAAGTGCTTAAAAAAATTATTATAAATTAAATTTATTATCTAATCCTAAGATAGTAATAAATACTTGTATAGTTGTAATTTTGTTAAAATTAGAATTTTAATCGATAAAATTACGTTTATTGACAAAAATTATTAGTAAAAAAAAGATAAAAAAATTGAATAAAATTTTTGTTATAATTTCATTTTTTGAATCTTGACAAAAATAGAAAACAAGTTATACTTCTAGTAGTGTAATAGAGAATAGTAGATAAAAGAGAAATATCTTGGAGGTCAAAATGATATATACGAATTTAAAAGATACTTTGCAAAATAAAAATATTGCTAAAAAAGTTCAGGAATGTATTGAATATACAAATAAAAATTTAGAGGAACTAAAAAAACTTGATGGTGGAGCGTATGATATTGAATTAGGCATAAAAATGCATGTGAATACCTACGAAACAGGCACAGAGGAAGATAAAATTATGGAAACTCATCTAAAAAATCTAGATGTACAAATAATGCTTTGTGGAGAGGAATATGTGGCATTTAATACTTCGGATAATATGAAAATTGAGAAAATAGATAAAGAAAAAGATTTAGTTATTTATTCGGGCGATGTTTTATTTAACATTTTGTTAAAGAATGAAGATGTATTGGTGTTGTATCCAAATGATGTGCATATGCCAGGATTAAAAGTGAAAGAATCAAAAAAAATAAAAAAACTTGTTTTTAAAGTACCGTTAAATGAACTTTAATTTTTATTTTTAATTAAAATAAATGAAGTTCAGTCTTTATTAGACCTGTTCGATAATTGAAAATACAATTAGATAGATATTGCTCTGAAAAGAGCGAGATATCTTAGTTAGAGATAAAAATACAATGTTACCGAACAAGTCTATTATTATTTTCAAATTCTACTTAGATATATCTAAGTTATTATCAAATCAAAAAAAACTTTTGTTTTAAAGTAATTATTTTTTGGAAAGGAGGGAAAAAAGTGAATGTAAAAAAAATTTTTTCAGATGAATTACCATCGTGTTATGCGGTTAATCGTATTCAAAAAGATGATAAAGATTATTTGATGGTAGCTTCGGAAGTTGAAAATTCTTGTTTTGCTTATGATGTAAATGATAATTTTTCAAAAAAAGTTGTCTGGGATACTGTAGGTGGAACAATGAGTATTATTCAAGTTCCGGGTACGCTAGATTTCTTAGCAACTCAAAAATTTTATCCAGGTTTCAGCTCAAAAGAATGTCAAATTGTTTATGGAAAATATAAAGATGAAAAGTGGGAAGTAAAAAAAATTATAGATTTTCCGTATTTACATAGGTTTGACCTGATAAAACAAAAAGATGGAAAAATATTATTTGTTGGTTGTACGATTGCAAATTCTAAAAAATTTGTTGAAGATTGGTCTGATAAAGGAAAAATTTTTGTTGGCGAATTTGATTTAGATAACGCAAAATTAAAAAATTTGAAAGAATTACCGCTAAGATTGTTAAAAAATCATGGATATTATGAAGTTCAAAAAGAAGGATACTCACTTATTACAGCTGTGGAAGGAATTGTGAAATTAACTTATCCTGAGTATTCTGACACAGAAGACTGGAGACTTGATATAATTTTTGGCGAAGAAACGAGTGATATTGTTCAAGTTGATTTGGATGGCGATTCTCAAAAGGAAAATGTCATAATTCAAGGATTTCATGGAGATATACTTAGAGTTTTTAATGAAGACTTTTCAAAAGAATTATATAAATATCCAGAGCCAACAGAGTTTGGACATGCTATCTGGGGTGGAAAATTACAAGGTAAAAATGTATTTTTATACGGTTATAGAAGTGGAAAAGCTGATTTGTCGCTATTTAGTTATGAAAATGGGAAATTTGTTCAAAATATAATTGAAGAAAAATGTGCATCAAGTAATGCAATAGCCTTTGAAAAAAATGGAAAAGCGTATGTATTTTCAGCAAATAATGGAAATCATAAAGTGACGCTTTATGAAGTTTCAGAAATTTAAAGTTTTAATGATAAATAAAAATATTGGAGGTATTAAATGGCAAAAGAAAAAGTATTAGTAACAGGGATTGTACCAAAAGAAGGACTTACAGAATTAATGGAAAAATTTGATGTGACTTATTCAGAAGAACCTTTTACTAGAGAATATGTGCTAGAAAATCTGCATAAGTATGATGCACTTTTACTGATGGGACAAAAAGCGGACAAAGAGCTTATAGAAGCAGGAAAAAATTTAAAACTGATTTCACTGAATGCAGTAGGATTTGACCATGTTGACATTGAATTTGCAAAGAGTAAAGGAATCGTGGTTGAAAACTCACCGCAAGCAGTAAGAGTTCCCACAGCAGAAATGACTTTTGCGTTATTATTGGCTGCGACAAAAAGATTGGCATTTTATGACAAAATTGTTAGAGAGGGAAATTGGATTGATCCAAGTGAAAGAAAATATCAGGGATTGACATTGGAAGGAGCAACTTTAGGAGTTTATGGATTTGGTAGAATTGGTCAAACAGTTGCAAGATTAGCTCAAAGTTTTGGAATGAAAGTTTTGTATCATGATACATTTAGACTTAGTGAAGAAAAAGAAAAGGAATTAAATGTAAAATATGTTGAATTTGATGAATTGTTGAAAAATTCAGATGTAATAACAATTCATGCGCCGGGATTACCTACAACAAAAGGTAAATTTAATAAAGAAGCTTTCAAAAAAATGAAAAATAGAAGTTACCTTATAAATGCAGCTCGTGGTCCAATTATAGTGGAAGCTGATTTGGTTGAAGCATTGAAAACAGGAGAAATTGCTGGAGCAGGACTTGATGTATTTGAGTTTGAACCTAAAGTTTCAGAGGAATTAAGAGCTTTAGACAGTGTGATTATGGCACCTCATGCTGGAACGGGAACTGTTGAGGGAAGAATAACTTTGGCAAAAGAAGCTGCTGAAAATATCATTGAGTTTTTTGCAGGAAATTTAAGAAATGTGGTAAATCCATAAAAAATTAAAATAAAAATTTTAAGGAGAAAATTATGTTAAAAGTGTTTAGTGATATATTTAATACACTGGGACCAGCAGTAGTTGTACCGATAATGATTTTTGTAGTGAGTGTAGCACTTGGAGTGCAAGTTAAAAAATCGATTATGAGCGGACTTTATGCAGGAATTGGTCTTACAGGATTTGGATGGGTAATAGGAAGTTTTGCACCAGCAGTAACTCAGTTAGTTGATCAAATGGTAAAAGCTACAGGATTGAAGCTGGAAGTAGTGGATATGGGATGGCAAATGGGTTCTAAAATGTCATTTTCAACAACTATTGGACTTTCATTTTTTGTATTTGGGTTACTGATTGAAATTTTATTATTTGTAATTGGAGTAACTCGTGTATTTGTTCCATCAAATTTATGGAATAATTTTGGATATATGATTTGGGGAGCAATGGCATATCAATTTACTCAAAATTTTGCATTATCATTTGCATTTATGATTTTTATGTTACTTTACTCACTGCTTTTATCAGAAACAGTTGCTGATAGATGGTCTGAATATTATGGAGTTAAAAATGCAACAATCAATTCAATTCATAATGTGGAATCATTAGTTCCAGCGATTATTCTTGATCCTTTGTGGAATTTATTGGGACTTCACAAATCAAAATTAAACCCAGAAACATTAAAGAGAAAATTGGGAGTTTTTGGAGAACCGACAATGCTTGGAGCAATTTTAGGACTTATTATGGGAATTTTTGGGAATATAAAATCATTAGGAACTTTAGATGCCTGGGGGCAAATTTTAGGATTTGCTGTTGCATTATCAGCTGTTATGACAATATTTCCATTGATTACAGGAGTATTTGCAAAAGCGTTTGGACCGCTTGCAGAAGCAGTTGAAAAAAATAAAAAGCAAGATGCTTCAAATGAACGTGAAACTGATAAAAGAAGATGGTTTATTGCAGTTGATGATGGAGTAGGATTTGGAGAACCTGCAACAATTATTGCAGGAGTGTTATTAATTCCTGTTATGGCAATACTGTCATTTGTTTTGCCAGGAAATAAGACATTGCCAATGGTCGATTTAATTGCAATTCCTTTTATAATTGAAGCAATGATAGCTGTTACTAAAGGAAATATTTTAAAAACAATATTAAATGGAATAATTTGGCTAAGTTTAGGACTTTATGCAAGCAGTTTTATAGCACCATATTATACAAGTGCGGCAATCGCAACAAAAGCTTTACCTGCAGGGGCAGCATTAATAGCAAGTTTTAATTTGACAGCTAGACCACTGAATGCACTAATTTTCTTCGCTTGGATTTCAGGAAATCCTATATTAATAGGAATTACAATAGTTGTATATCTAGTAGGACTATTCTTCTTAAGAACAAAACGAGAAAGTATCTATGCTTATTTGAAAAAAATGGCTGATAAAAATAGTGGATTTGAAGGAAGTAAAGAAAAAATATTTATGGGACAAGATTAAATTAGAAAAATTGAATTATAATTTATAATTATGTAATTAAAGGAGAAAAAATATGAAAAAAATAGATGCACACGCACATATTGTAAAAGCAGTTGCTGGATTCAATAAAAAAGGGAGAATGACTCCGCTTGGAAATGGAAAAGTAATATGGGATGATGGAGATGTAACTCAATTATTTCCTGAAGGTTATGGAGACACAGAATTTACAGCAGAATCATTTTTAAAGTTGCTGGATGAAAATGGTATTGAAAAATCTGTACTTTTACAAGGACATTTACATGGATATCAAAATTATTACACTTATCTTACAATAAAAAAATACCCAGAAAGATTTATAGGAGCTTTTTCAGTAGATCCTTATGCTAAGGAAGCGCTTGAAATTACTAAAAGATATGTAGAAGTTTTAGGGTTTAGAGCAATAAAATTTGAAATAAGTGAAGATGGAGGAATTCATGGATATAGAAATACAAATCCATTTAGACTAGATACAGATCCGTTTGTAACAAGATTATTTAATTATTTGGCAGATTATCCTGGATTTGTTGTTACAGTAGATTATGGTAATTGGGATCAAATAAGCCATCAGCCACAAGCGATTGCAAATCTTGCAAAACTTTATCCTAATATTGATTTTGTAGTTTGCCATTTATCATTCCCACATGCAGCAACTCCTGAAAGAGTGAGAGCAGATCTTAATATGTGGAAGGAATATCCTAATATTTATACTGATTTATCGGCTATTCAAGATATAGATAGCCCTGAAGATTATCCATTTCCAAATTCGTACAAAAATGTAACTATTGCAAAAGAAATTTTGGGAGCAAAACGACTTATTTGGGGGACAGATTCTCCTTGGTCTGCAACATTTAACACTTATAATGAATTAGCAACTTGGCTTGAAAATGTAGATATTTTTACAAAAGAAGAATTAGAGGATGTTTTCTATAATAATGCTCAGAAAGTATATTTTAAACCTGAAGCAGTAAAAGCTATAAAAGAATCTGTTGATCCTGCAACAGAAGGAATAGATATAAATATTTAAGAATTTTAAAATATTTAATTTGAAATACAAGGAGCTTTTGTTTCTTGTATTTCTTAATGTTGACTTTTTGTAAAAGGAGAATAGTTTATGAAATATTTTTTGAGTATAGATTATGGGGGAACAAACACAAAAGCTATTATTTTTGATGAGAATGGAAATGAAATTGGTGTCTCTTCTTTTCATACGATGAGAAAAGAAGTAAAACCAGATTACAGGGAAGTTGATTTAAAAGAAACTTCAGAAGCTATTTATGATTCGATAAAAAAAGTTCTAAAAAAATCAAATCTAACTGGAAGAGATATCAGTGCAGTCGCTTGTGTTGGTCACGGGAAAGGACTTTATGTACTAGATAAAAATCACAAGGAATTTATGAACGGAATTTTATCAACAGATGGAAGAGCGGGAGAATTAGCTAATAAATTTGAAAATAAAATAAAAAAAATATGGAATAAGACAAGACAGCATGTTTTTGGCGTTCAAAATCCGGTATTGTTACGTTGGTTAAAAGAAAACGAACCTAAAGCTTATAATAATATAGGAGCAATTTTATCTGCAAAGGATTATGTTCGTTTTAAACTAACTGGAAAAGTAAATCAGGAATATGGAGATGCTTCGGGAAATCATTGGATTAATTTTGAAACAGGAGCCTATGATGATGAAATTTTAGAATTTTTTGAAATTCCTGAAATGAAAGAAGCACTGCCGCCATTAGTTGATTATAATGAAATTGTCGGAGGAGTTACAAAAGAGGTTGCTGAAATTACAGGGCTTTTAGAAGGAACTCCTGTTGTAGGTGGATTGTTTGATATTGATGCTTGTGCAATAGGTTCTGGGGTTTTAGACAGCTCTACATTTAGTGTTATTGCAGGAACTTGGAATATAAATACTTATCCATCGAAAACACCTGCATCATATGAAAGCGGTCAAATGAACTCGTATTTTCCAAATCGAGATTTTTTAGTAGAAGAATCGAGTCCAACTTCTGCTGGAAATCTAGATATTATTTTAAATATGCTGATGTCTGAAGAAATGTCCAGCCTAAAAGAAACAGAAAGTATTTATATTGGACTTGAAGCATTTTTAAAAGATACCACGGCTTCTTATAGCAAAGTTATATTTTTGCCATTCTTGTATGGAAGTAACACCCGTACTGAGGCACCATCATGTTTCTTGGGACTTACAGCGACAACTACAAAATTAGAAATGGTTCGTTCTGTTTATGAAGGAATTGTATTTTCTCATAAACAGCACTTGGATAAACTGGAAAAAAATTTAGGTAAAAGGCCAGATGTAATTCGTATTTCAGGAGGTGGAACTAATTCAAAACAATGGTGTCAAATTTTTTCTGATATTTTAAATATTCCTGTTGAAACTTTAGAAGGAAGTGAGTTAGGTGGACTTGGCGGAGCGATTGCAAGTCAGCAGGCAATAGAAAAAACTTCGTTAGAAGACACCATAAAAAAGATGGTTAGAATAAAAGACAGATACGAGCCTGTTGAAGAAGAACATAAAAAATATATAAAAAAATATGAAGTATATCAGGAAATCCTAAAAAGTATGGATACAACTTTTCATAGTTTAAAAAAATTAAATGAAGAATTATAAAAATTAAAAATATTATCCATTTAAAAAAGATAAAATAAGTGGGTAATATTTTTATTAGTTATAGAAATATTTATCTTAACTTGCATATTGAGTATTGAAAAAATATTTATGTTTATAGTAGAAGTATTTTATTACAATTAGTATTTCATTTCATATTATCTTAATTTATATTCGTAAAATTTCAATTTAACAATTTCATTAATTATTAGCTTTATCAATAATTTTTTGTATATCCAAATAAAAAGAAAAATTGATTTTTATTAATTCATAAGGTATAATTAAAAAATAGATAGTGAATAAAGATAAAAAATAAATAGAGTGTAAGATTACTTAAAATTCTAAGTAGTCTTTTTTTGGAATAAAATATTTGTGATAATTGTTTTATTTACTAAAAGAAAAATTATTTATATTTATTAAGAGATATGCTATAATAATTTCAAGTGAAATGAAAAATAAATTTATTTTGTAAAGAGGGCTGTTTTATGGATAAAGCAAAAAAAGAGCTGGTTATAATAACTGGAATGAGTGGGGCTGGAAAATCTGAGGCAATGAATTTTTTTGAGGACAGGGAATACTTTTGCATTGACAATTTTCCTATTAATTTATTTCAGTATTTGAATGAGATATTTATTAGCAGCGAGAAGAGAAATCGGGTTGCAATAGCGATAGATGTTAGAAATCAGGAGTTTATAGAACAATTGACAAAACAGCTCGAAATACTGGATAAAGAGGAAATCTTGCATACTATGATTTATCTGGATGCAAGAACAGATGTTCTTTTGAGCAGATATGAACTTTCCAGAAGAAAACATCCTCTAAATCTATATGATACATTACTTGCAAATATAAAAGCGGAACGTAAAATTATAAAAGATTTTATGGTAAAAGCAGATTTAGTGATTGATACAAGTACGTTATCGGTAAAGGAGCTTCAGGAAATTTTAGAAAAGGAATTTTCAGGTCAAAGAAAAAAAATAAGCATCAATTTAACATCTTTTGGCTTTAAATATGGAATTCCACTAGATTTACATTTAATGTTTGATTTACGGTTTTTACCAAATCCTTACTACATTGATAACTTAAAAAATAAAACTGGAAATCATAAGGAAGTTCAGGATTATGTAATGGGACTGCCAGAAAGCCAAGAATTTTACAAAAAGCTGTTAGATATGCTTTTGTATCTGATTCCAAAATATGAAAAAGAAGGGAAATCACATTTGCGTATAGGAATTGGATGTTCAGGAGGACAGCATCGTTCAGCTACCTTCGTGAATAAACTTTATGATGACCTTTCACAAAGGATGGATTATCATATTGGAAAATTTCACAGGGAAGTGGGAGAGAAAAAAGAAATTTAATTTATTCAAAAATATGAATGCAAATTATAAAATAATATAGAAAAAGAAGAAATATGGAAAAATTAAAAAAACTGAAAATTGAAGAAGAAATAAAATCACCAATTAAATATAAAGATATTCCGACACATCCTGGAGTTTATCTGATGAAAAATGCTCGAGGAAAGATTATTTATGTTGGGAAAGCGAAAAATTTGCAAAATAGGGTGAAATCTTATTTTATGAATGTAAATTCGCATAATCAGAAGACGCTGGAATTAGTAAAAAATATTAGGGATATTGAGTTTTTTATCTGTAAATCAGAAGTTGAAGCACTTATTCTAGAAAATAACTTGATAAAGAAGAATAAGCCAAAGTACAATATTTTATTAAAAGATGAAAAAACTTACCCATACATAAAGTTTACAAAAGAAAAATTTCCTAAAGTGGAAATTGTAAGAAGCACAAAAAAATTAAATGAAAATGCAGAATATTTTGGACCATATCCAATGGGAATATTTTTTGCAATGAAGTCGCTCATTAAGATATTTCCAGTGCGAGACTGCAATCGAAGTATGGATAAAATAACAAAACCTTGTTTAAAATATTATATGAAAACTTGTCCGGCACCTTGTAAGTACAAAGATATCGAAGATGAGTACAGTACAAATGTCAAAAATTTTAAGAATTTTTTGAAGGGACATTCTGACAAAGTTATTGAAATGCTGGAAATCCGAATGAAAAAATTTAGTGATGAAATGGAATTTGAGCGTGCGATTAATGAACGTGAAAAATTGGCTGTGATGAAAAAAATGCTGGAAACACAAATTATTGAATACAGTAAGGAGATTGATGAAGATGTTTTTGTGTTTGAGGAAAAAAGAGAAAATGTGTTTTTATGCGTATTAAATATTCGGGAAGGGAAGGTTATTAATAAGAACCATACGATAATTTCGATGGAGAGAAGTCAGGAGGAGAATCTGTTTGAGCGATTAATTACTTCGTATTATGAAAAAAGAAATATTCCAAAGCATATTATTTGTGATGAGAGATTTACGTCAAGCGAACTTTTAATAAAAGAATGGGCAAAAATTGAAAAACATAGAGAAATAAAATTTCATTTTCCAAAAATAAATAGCCGAAGATTGCAGCTGTTAGAAATGGGATATTTAAACCTGCGTGAAGAAGTGGAAAAATACTACAGAAAACGTCGTATGGTTCAGGAAGGACTGCGTAATTTGAAAAAAGAACTGCGGTTAAAAAGTTTGCCTTACCGAATTGAATGTTTTGATATTTCAAATATTCAAGGAAAAGATGCGGTTGCGGCTATGACGGTGGCACTTGATGGAGAAACAACGCCAAAGGAATATAGACATTTTAAGATTACCGTAAAAGACACGCCTGATGACTTTTTAATGATGAGAGAAGCATTGACACGAAGATATTCCAAAATAGAAAATGACCAAATGCCCAATTTAATTTTAATAGATGGTGGAAAAGGGCAGCTCGGTGTAGCTGTAGATGTGCTGGAAAAACTTGGAAAAATAGAGTATACCGATGTAATTGGGATTGCAAAAAGAGAAGAGGAAATTTTTAAAAGTTATGAAAGCGAGCCATATTTATTTGAAAAAACGGATGAAACATTGAAAATTTTGCAAAGATTGCGGGATGAAGCACATAGATTTGGAATTACACATCATAGAAAATTAAGAAGTAAACGAAATGTAAAAAGTGCATTAGATGATATTGCGGGAATTGGACCAAAACGTAAAAAGGAATTAATAAAAAAATTTGGATTGATAAAAAATATACGAAATGCAACATTGGAGGAACTGATGGAAGTTGTACCAGAAAACATTGCGATTTCTATAAAAGAAAATTTATAAAAATATTAGGAGGAAAAACTTGAAAAAATTAATAATTTTGATGTTGCTTGGATGCAGTATGACGAGTTTTGCTCTTTTTGATAAAATAAAAAAGGAGATAAAATGGAAGGAAGAAGAACAGCCACGATTTAATCAGGTAAAAGTGATTATTAATGGAGAAGAGAAAATGCGAAAGGTTATACCGGGGCGTTACGAGATAAAATTGTTCGAAATTACTTATCCGACAGATTTGTTTGGAAAGAACAGATTTTACAATGAATTTAACACCTTTTTAAAAAATATAAAAAAAGGAAAGAAATATTCATTGCTTCTAGAAAATAGATTTTATCAGGAAATGCAGGATATAAAAATTGATCAGCTTTCGGAAGAGGAAAAAATATTAGAGTTGCCTGCATCTTCTTTGGATGAATATTATAGACAGCAGATGGTTGCAATGTCAAGCGGTGCTAATTTGACAGAATACCTTGGGACAGATCAGGAATATTTGAATAGACAGATTTATGTGCTTTATGAACTTTTAAATAAAACTGATTTTAATCCCAAAAACGTTTATTCAGAACTGGATAAGGAGTTTTTAATCGAAGAGTTGAGAAATAATCGGAAAGAAGTTGTAGAAAATTTTGAAAAATCAAATGTTGAATTTTTTATAAAAGAAACTTATGAAAATTCAGGATTAAACAAGTTTAAAGATGATTCTGTGTACAAATTTGATAAAGATATTCTAATTTCTGATAAACTAGAAGATCAGGCAGTATTGCCGGAACTTCAAAGAAATGTTTATCTAACAGGTTTTCCTAACGAAATCATAGAAGAACTTGCGAAAAATCAGCTAAAATTAAAAAGAACACCATTACTACTTGAAAATAGTGAATATCATGGCTATACTTATAATGAAAACAATACAGTAGTGTTCATAGGAGGAAAAAATCCAAAATATTATTACAAGGATTATAAGATAAATGTCGTGAAAAAGCCAATAGAAGTACTTAGTTTGTTAAAAACAAGTTCAAACTACTATGTATCAGACTTTTTTTAACATTATATTTTTTATATAAATAATAAATTTGTTTAATATAAAATCTTAAATCATTTATTTAAAAATTTCTGTTAATTTAAAAATAACTAAAAAAGTTTTTTGATGAATGATTTATGGATGAAAAAATATTGAATAAGGATAAATCTTAGAGAAGTAGGAGGAAAAATGAGCGGATATATTTTGGAAATGAAAAATATACGTAAAGAATTTTTGGGCGGAAAAATTGTCGCAAATGATGATATTACGCTAAAAGTAAAAAAAGGGGAGATTCATGCAATTGTTGGGGAAAATGGAGCAGGTAAGTCTACGCTTATGAAGATTTTGAATGGATTGTATTCTCCGACTTCTGGTGAGATTTTTTATAAGGGGGAAAAAATTGATATTGAAAGTCCTACGACTGCGGCAAATTTGGGAATTGGAATGGTTTATCAGCATTTTATGCTAGTTGATACATTGACAGTTGCTGAAAATATGGTTTTAGGATTTGAACCTAAAAAGGGTGGAGTATTTTTTGATTTGAATACTGCAAGAAAGAAGGTTAGGGAAGTTTCTGAAAGATATGGACTGAATATTGATCCAGATGCAAAAGTGTCAGATTTATCAGTTGGAATTCATCAGAGAATTGAGATTTTGAAGGTGCTATTTAAGGGAGCAGAGCTATTGGTATTTGATGAGCCGAGTGCAGTGCTTACACCTCAGGAAGTAAAAGAACTTTATGAAATTATGAGAAATCTTGTAAAAGAAGGGAAAACAATAATCTTTATTTCTCATAAATTACAGGAAGTACTTGATTTATCAGATAATATCACAGTTATTAGACGTGGAAGCGATGTTGGAGAACTCAAGACTGAGGAAGCGACGAAAGAAAAAATTGCAAATCTTATGGTTGGACGTGTTGTACTGTTTGAAGTGAAACGTCCAGATGTGAAACTGGGAGATGTAGTTGTAAAAGTTGATAATTTAACTGTGAAAAGTGGAAATATTGAAAAATTAAAAGGTGTTTCATTTGAAATAAGAGAAGGAGAAATTCTTGGAATTGCTGGTGTAGAAGGTAATGGACAAACTGAGCTGATAGAAGCTCTTGCAGGACTTATAAAAGTTGATAGTGGAACATATTTTATAGATAACAATGAGTTGGAAAATAAATCACCAAAACTTATTAAGGAAAAAGGGCTTTCCCATATACCTGAAGACAGACATAAAAGAGCAACTATTGATGATTTTACTATAGAGGAGAATATGGCTTTAGGACTTCAGGATCAATATTCTAAAGGAATATTGCTAGATTATAGTGAAATTGAGAAAAAAACTAATGAATATATAGAAAAATATGATATTAGACCTACAGATGGAAAAATAAAATTTGGCGGACTGTCTGGAGGAAATCAGCAAAAAGTCGTTGTAGCAAGAGAGCTGGAACGTGAAAATAAATTTATTATTGCGGCACAGCCTACAAGGGGAGTTGATATTGGTGCAATTGAGATGATTCATAATACGATTTTGAATGAAAAAACTCAGAAAAAGGCTATAATGCTTGTTTCAGCAGAGTTATCAGAAATAATGGCGTTAAGTGACAGAATTGCAGTAATGTATTCGGGAAGAATTGTAGGGGTTTTGGATAGAAAAGATGCAACAACAGAAAAAATAGGAATATTAATGGCAGGAGGGAAAATAGATGATTAAAAATAAGATAAAGGATTTTCTACCATCTATAATTGCAGTATTAATCGCATTAATTATTGGTGGAATGATAATGATAACAAAAGGTGTAAATCCATTTACAGCCTATACCGATATGATGCGAGCAGCTTTTTATCAAACTTCGCCAAGATCTCCATTATTTAGTGGACTTGCAAAGACATTATTTATTGCAACACCATTAATATTTTCGGCACTTGCTACAATGGTAGCCTTTAAAGCGGGATTATTCAATATAGGAATGCAGGGACAGATGATTGCAGGAGGACTTGCGGCTACTTTCTGGGCAATTACATTTAAAAATTATGTTTTTGGAAATGTGATTGTTGTAATAATTGTTGCTATAATTGCTGGATTTCTTTGGGCTGGAATAGCTGGACTGTTACGTGCAAAATTTGGAGTAAGTGAAGTAATCAGTACGATTATGTTAAACTATATCATGATTGAAGTGCAAAATTTCTTGTTAAATGGGCCTTTAAAAGATCCTGCTTCACAAAATACACAATCTCCACGTATCTTTGAAGGAGCAAGATTACCGCTACTTTTTGCAAAAATTACAAAACAAAACTTAAATTTTGGTTTTATAATCGCAATTCTTCTGACAATAGGAATATTTTTCTTTTTCAAATATTTTAAAAAAGGATATGAAATAAAAGCAGTCGGGCAAAGTGATACAGTTGCTGAAAATGCAGGAATCAATCCAAGACACATTATGTTTTTGGCAATGGGAATCGCTGGAGCATGTGCTGGACTTGGAGGAGCTGAACGTGTTTTAGGTGGAGCATCACAATATACATATACAGAGCTTATAATGGGAGATTATGGATTTACAGGGCTTGCTGTGGCACTCCTTGGAAAAAACAATCCATTTGGAATATTAGTTGCGGCGATATTTTATGCAGCACTTGAAGTTGGGGGACAAATGTTGCAGCAAAGATACCAGATTGATAAAGATATTGTATTTATTATACAAGCATTAATCATTATTTTCGTAGCATCAGAAAATTTATTTAAATTTATGCTTAATAAAAAGAAAACGGTATAAATTTAATTGTCAAATAAAAAATATTGAGTCAGAAAGGAAAAATAAAATGATTGTATTAAAACAAATATTTAATTTATTGCAGCAAACAATAATAATAGCACCTCCAATTTTAATAACAGCTGTAGGAGCGTGTATTTCTGAAAAAAGTGGAGTTATTAATATTGGACTTGAAGGAATTATGCTAAGTTCAGCATTTGCAACAGCAGTTGTCAATATTGCTACAGGAAATCCATATTTAGGAATAATTTTTGGAGTGATAGTGGGGGTCTTAATCTCACTAATTCACGCAGTAATAAGTATCAATCTTAAAGGAAATCAAATTATAAGTGGAGTTGCAATAAATTTATTTGCAGCTGCAATCACTTCGTATTCTATAAAAGCCATCTATAAAACTGCTGGAAGTACTCCATTGGCAAAATCATTGGCAAATCGTCCATTAATGATAATCGTAATTTATGCAGTCGCCATAGCAATGTACTTCTTTTTATATAAAACTGTATTAGGTTTAAGAATCCGTTCCGTTGGAGAACATCCTTTAGCGGCCGATACAGTTGGAATAAGTGTTTATAAGACAAGATACATCGCTGTGCTTATATCGGGTGCATTAGGCGGACTTGGAGGAGCTTATCTTACAGCAGTATTGCTTCCATCTTTTTCAAACAATATGTCAGCAGGACGCGGATACATTGCCATGGCTGCAATGATTTTTGGAAAATGGAATCCATTAGGAGCAATTTTGGCAAGTTTATTATTTGCTTTTGGACAAGCATTTGCAGATATTTCCAAAACAATAGGACTGCCAATATCTCAGCAATTTTTGACAATGATACCATATGTTTTGACTTTATTGGCATTAGTTGGATTTGTAGGAAAATCGAAAGCACCAAAAGCATCAGGATTGCCGTATGAAAAATAAAATTTAATAATTAATAATTAAAAAAAGGAATAAAAATGTCAAAATCTTATCAAGAAATAAATGCAGAAACAATTGACCGTTGGATTGAAGAAGGCTGGGAATGGGGACAGCCAATTAGCCATGAAACTTATTTAAATGCTAAAAATGGTAATTGGTATGTCCTCTTAACACCAACAAATCCTGTACCTCACGAATGGTTTGGAAACTTAAAAGATAAAAAAATATTAGGACTGGCTTCTGGTGGTGGACAGCAAATGCCTATATTTAACGCTTTAGGTGCAAATTGTACTGTGCTGGATTATTCAGACAAACAGCTAGAAGCTGAAAAAATGGTTGCAGAACGGGAAAAATATGAAATAGAAATTATCAAAGCCGATATGACAAAAAAATTGCCATTTGCAGATAACAGTTTTGACATAATTTTTCATCCAGTAAGCAACTGCTACATCGAAAAAGTTGAACCAGTCTTTAAAGAATGTTACCGAATCCTGAAAAAAGGTGGAATTTTATTGTGTGGTCTGGATATTGGAACAAATTATATTGTAGATGAAAAGGAAGAAAAAATCATCAACAGTCTTCCATTCAACCCATTAGTCAATGAAGATCAAAGAAAACAGCTGGAAGAACAGGACTGTGGAATTCAATTTTCTCACACAATATCAGAACAGATAGGCGGACAGTTAAAAGCTGGATTTAGACTAACAGATATTTACGATGATACAAATGGATTTGGAAGGTTGCATGAACTTAATATTGCAAGTTTTGTAGCAACAAGAGCAATAAAAGAATAAAAATGAAAAAGCTGTTTTGTAAGTTTTTCAAAAATAACTTACTTGTGAAGCAGTCTTTTTTTGTGTAAAAAATTTTTATGGACTGGAGTATAAAAAAATGGTAATATTAGATGATGAAGAATATAATAAAGTCTGGGATATAGTTTATGATAGATTTAATTTTAATCCTAGTGTTGATAAAAAAGAAATAGCGTTTGAATTTAAAGAGCCATATATAGTTTATGATATTAGTTATCATTATGAAAATTTAGAAGAAATTAAAGGGTTTGTAGATTGGGGATTTAAAAAAGAAGTTCGAGATAAAATAACGGAAATCTTTTTGAAATGTACTAAGGAAAATGAGGAATTGTATGCATTGGATTGGCAACATTCTTGCTTTAGATATAATCCTCGTATCAAAGATGAACCTAAATTTATAGAAGTTAAAGATGAACGCTACTGGGGTGGCGGTTATACTGCGTATTTTCCAACGTATTGTCCAAATGGGGATTATTATTTTTTTATTGATGTTAATTTTCGTTTTGGATATTTAGGACATCCATGGCAACAAAAAGTTTGGATATATGGAAAAAAATTGATTGAAGAATTTAAAAAAGCTGATTTAGAGGGATTTAGATTAATTGAGGAGAAAAATTAGAGAGGAACATTGAAGAAAATGAAAGACAACAAAATAAAGATTATTGGAGCAAGGGAACATAATTTGAAGAATATTGATATTGAGATTCCTAAGAATGAGCTTGTGGTAATTACAGGAGTTTCGGGGAGCGGGAAATCTTCACTTGCGTTTGATACGATTTATTCGGAAGGGCAAAGAAGGTATGTGGAGAGTTTGTCGGCTTATGCGAGAATGTTTATTGGGCAAATGCAGAAGCCTGAATTGGATAGCATTGAGGGGCTTTCGCCTGCGATTTCGATTGAGCAGAAAAGTGTTTCTAAGAATCCACGTTCGACTGTTGGGACAACTACGGAAATTTATGATTATATGAGGCTTTTATGGGCACACATTGGAGAGGCACATTGTCCAATTTGCCATCAAAAGGTGGAAAAGCAGTCGATTCAGGAAATTGTGGATAATCTTGTGAATGGTCGAAATGAAAAGGACAAATTGATAGTGTTATCGCCTGTTGTTATTGATAAAAAGGGGACTCATAAAAATTTGTTCTTGAATTTGCAGAAAAAAGGATTTCAGAGAGTTCGGGTAAATGGAGATATTTTGGACTTGAATGACACAATTGACTTAGATAAGAATAAAAGACATAATATTGAAGTTGTTGTAGATAGACTTGTTGTAAAAAAAGATGACAAGGAATTTTTGAGTAGAATTACAGAAGCTATTGAAACAGCGAGTGAGCTTTCCAATGGGAAAATTATTGCAAATGTGAATGGAGAAGACAACAAGTATAGTGAAAATTTTTCCTGCCCAAATCACCCTGATGTGATTTTTCCAGATGTTGTGCCAAGACTGTTTTCGTTTAATGCACCTTATGGGGCTTGTGAAGTTTGTAATGGGCTTGGCTCAAGACTGGAAGTGGATGAGAACAAATTGATTGTAGATAAAAATTTATCGATTAATGAAGGTGGAATTGTTTTTCCAGGAGCGACTACGAAAAAGGGGTGGAACTGGGATTTATTCACAGCAATGGCAAAAGCACATAAAATCGACTTGGATAAAAAGGTGTCTGAATTGACTCGAAAAGAGAAGGATATAATTTTTTATGGAAGTAATAAGAAGTTTAAGTTTTCTTGGAGCGGGGATAGTTTTAGTTATAATGGAAATAGAGAATTTGAAGGAATTGTGAATGGTATTGAACGTCGATATAGAGAAACTGCTTCGGAATCGGCAAAGGAAGAAATGGAAGCAAAATATATGACGGAAAAGACTTGTAAAACTTGTAAAGGGAAAAGGCTGAAAGACGTTGTTCTAGCGATAACTATAAATGATAAGAACATTATTGACCTGACAGAAGTAAGTGTTGTTGATGCACTGAAATTTTATGAAAATATTACACTTACTGAAAAGCAGATGCAAATTGCAGCTGAAATATTGAAAGAGATAAAAGAGCGGCTAAAATTTATGATAAATGTAGGACTTGACTATTTGAGCCTTTCCAGAATGACAAAAACCCTATCTGGTGGGGAATCGCAGAGAATAAGGCTGGCAACTCAGATTGGAAGCAGGCTTACAGGTGTTATTTATGTGCTGGATGAGCCTAGTATTGGACTTCATCAGAGAGATAACGATAAATTGCTTGCAACTTTGAAGGATTTACGTGATATTGGAAATAGCCTGATTGTCGTTGAGCATGATGAGGATACAATGAGGGAAGCTGATTATCTGATTGATATAGGGCCAGGAGCTGGAATTAATGGTGGAGAAGTCGTTGCAGAAGGTACTCCGAAACAAGTTATGAAAAATAAAAAATCATTGACTGCACAATATTTGAATGGAAAAATAAAAATAGAAGTACCTGAAAAGAGAAGAAAGGCCACTAAAGAAATTGTTTTGAAAAATGCGAAGGGAAATAATCTGAAAAATGTTACAGTACACATTCCACTAGAAGTATTTACTGTAGTTACAGGAGTTTCTGGAAGTGGAAAATCTACATTGATAAATCAGACACTTTATCCAGAACTTCACAATAGACTGAATAAAGGTAAATTATACCCGCTGGAAAATGGCGGAATAGAAGGACTTGAGCATTTAGAAAAGGTAATTGACATAAATCAATCGCCAATTGGAAGAACTCCTCGTTCAAATACTGCAACTTATACGAAAATATTCGATGATATAAGAGATTTATTCGCTCAGACAAATGATGCGAAAGTAAGAGGATACAGTAAAGGAAGATTTTCGTTCAATGTAAAAGGTGGACGATGTGAAGCCTGTGGTGGTGCTGGAATTAATAAAATTGAGATGAATTTCTTGCCAGATGTTTATGTGGAATGTGAAGTTTGTAAGGGAAAACGTTATAATAGAGAAACATTGGAAGTACATTATAAAGGAAAAAGTATTTCGGATGTGTTAGATATGACAGTTGAGGAAGCATACGAATTTTTTAAGAATATTCCAACTCTTGAGAGAAAATTGCAGACATTAATTGATGTAGGAATGAATTATATACAACTGGGACAGCCTGCAACTACCCTTTCTGGAGGAGAAGCTCAAAGAATAAAACTTGCCACAGAACTTTCTAAAATTTCACGTGGTAACACAATTTACGTACTTGACGAGCCTACAACAGGACTTCATTTTGAAGATATTAGAAAACTGCTGGAAGTATTAAATCGACTTGTAGAAAAAGGGAACACAGTGCTTGTAATTGAACATAACCTTGATGTTATAAAATATGCTGACTATATAATAGATATAGGTCCTGAAGGAGGGCATAAAGGCGGACAAATTATTGCACAAGGGACTCCAGAGGAAATAATAAAATCTCGAAAATCACATACAGCAAAATTTTTGAAAAAATATTTGAAGTAAAATTTCGTAATAAAAGATAAAACTAATTTTAAAAATATGAAATAATAAATAATATTTTGTATTATTAGGTCAAGCAAATACTTGAAAATTATTTTAAAATATACTCGAACCATTTAAAATTGAACTGCTAGAAATTATATAATTTAAGGTTTGGGTAAAATAGTTGTAACTTTTGAGTTCTGTTTTAAACTAGTTTTACTATAAGTTCAAGTAAATTGTAACAAAGAAAAGGAGAAAAAGATTGGTTATGAAAAGTAAAAATTCATTTTTAAAAACGGCATTATTAATGTTGATAATGATGTTTGGAGTAATTTCCTGCGATTTTTTGGAAAATAAGACGCTTCGTGTGCCAAATTCAATAATTGAATCAAAGGCTAAGGAAAAATTTCCAATTACAAAAAATTTTTTGGTAGGGAAAATTACTGTAAAAAATCCTAAGATTTCATTTAAGGATAACAGAATTTATGTTGTGACAGATTACGATGCCTCACTTTTGGCAGATAGGTCAGAAGGAGTTATTGAAATAAATAGCGAAATCAAGTTTGATGAAAAAACAAGCCAACTTTATCTAGTGGATATGCAAGTGGAGAAAATACTGGATAAAAATGGGAAAGATATGGTTTCGACGCCTGTCGCAAGATCAATGAAGTCATTAATAGCAAATTATTTAGAAACAAACCCGGTTTATAAATATGAGCCAGACGGTAAGAAAAAAATTAAGGTAAAAAATATGTTTATAAAAAATGGGAAGTTATTTGTACAAACTTAAAAAGAAATTTTATAACATTGACAATATTTAAGAAAAATGATATACTGATTTAGTCATACTAGCCGGGGAGTTAGCGGTGCCCTGTATCTACAACCCGCTTTAGTAGAGGTGATGTCAAATTTGAGGAAAGTTTTAGTGTCAACGCCTTATTTCAAAAGTGTTGAGAAAATAGTCCTGTATTGTAGAGAGTTAGCGAAACGTGTCAGGTCGGGAACGAAGCAGCACTAAGTTAGTTTCTCTAGGTTTATAGGGTAGCTGTTTTTGAGCTTTTGGATTAAGAAACAGACGGTAAAATATTTTCGAGAATTTGATGTATGACTTTTTATTTAGATAATTACAATAATATTTTAAAATTAGATTTATTTAGCTTAATTTTAAAAAGTTGAGAGTGTTTTAATAAAAGTTCTTTTAAGTTATAGTTTCTTTTGCTATGAATGGAGGTTTCATAATGAAGGTAGTCGAATGGGATAAAAATGAGACTATCAGTAAAGTTTTAATAGATTTATTAGAGATAGATCAGAAATTTTCTTTTGACAAGGAAAAGGAGGATATATTTTTTTTATATAACGATGAAGAATTGTATGGTTATGCAATTATAGCTTTGAATGATATCGCAGAACTCAAAAAAATATTTATTTTGCCAAAATTGAGAAATAACGGATATGGAACATTTTTTTTAAAATATATAATTAATTGGCTTACAAATAAAAATTTTGACTCACTAATCATGACTAATCATAAAAAAATGAACAATTTTCTTGAAAAACAGCGATTTGTAAAAACAGAAGATGGATATATATTGAATAATCTGGCAGAAACTAAAAGACAGAAAAAAAATATGTTATTTATTTCCAAGTTTGCTATTTGTATAAATATTGTTTTGGCTTTATTAAAAATTATAGCTGGAAAAATTTTTTACAGTATGTCGTTGCTTTCTGATGGATTAAATTCACTTTCTGACTTGATTACCAATGTATTGGTTATAGTGGGATTAAAGGTTGGAAGCAATCCTGAAGATAAGGAGCATCCATTTGGGCATGGAAAGATAGAGTCTGTTTTTAGTGTAATAATTGGTACATTTATAATGATAACAGCTTTTGAGCTTATAAAAGATAATTTTTCAAAATTAATTTCCTTTAACAGCGAAAATAATGTAAATACCACATTTATTCCAATAATTATAACCGTTCTAGCAATACTGATAAAAATTTTTCAATTGGTTTTTATGCAAAAAAAAGCAAAAAAATATAATAATGCTTTGATAAATTCACTTCTTGAAGATTACAAGACAGATATTGTAATATCAACTTCTGTTTTGATTGGGCTTACTCTATCAAAGATTCATCCTGTATTTGATACAGTGGTAGGATTTATTGTATCACTTTATATTATAAAGAGCGGTTATGAACTGATAAAGGAAAATTCTTTGATATTGCTGGATTCACAAGATGATGCCCTGATTGAAAAAATTCGTTCAGAAATATTACAATTTGAAGAAATTGAAAATGCGCACGATTTTCGCATGACTACTTCTGGAAAAGACATTTATATGTTTGTAGATGTACGAATGGATAAAAATAAGACGATTGAAGAAGCACATGATATTACAAATAAAATTTCAAAAAAAATTAAACACAAATATAAAAATATAAAAAGACTTTTGATTCATATTGAGCCTGTTTATGAAGATGATTAAATTTTTTGAAATAGAAATTAAATAAGTTACTAATTTATAAAAATATAAAGGAGATATAGTAAAATGATAGAAAAAATAAAACATGAGAAATACAAGATTTTAAAAAGAAATATTATTGAAGATTCTGATTTTACAAAGGAAACAATGTTTATTCTGGTTTGTGCAATGATTATAGCTTCAGTAGGATTAAATACAAATTCTGTTGCAGTAATTATTGGAGCAATGTTGATTTCGCCACTAATGTCGCCAATTCAGTCGCTAGGATTGGGATTATCAAATGGAAATTTAAAAAGAGTTTATGTATCACTTTTTAGATTGGGAATTTTTATATTAATAAGTGTAGTAAGTTCCACTTTTTATTTTTTAGTAAGCCCTATAAATGATGCAACACCACAGATACTAGCAAGAACTTATCCTACTTTATGGGATGTTTTAATCGCAATTTTTGGTGGAACTGCAGGAGTAATTGCAAAAACTGAAGAAGATGGTGGAAATGTAGTTCCTGGAGTAGCTATTGCAACAGCATTAATGCCTCCTTTGTGTGTAGTAGGATTTGGGATTGCTCATGGGAATCCGAAAATTTTTCTTGGAGCAGGATATTTGTTTATAATAAATGTATTTTTTATAATGATAGCAACATTAGTTGGTTTGATAGTTTATTCTGGAAATATTTTTGAAGCAAGAAATAAAATTTCAATAAAAAAACAAATAATATTTTATATAGTAAGTTTAATCATAATTATTCCAAGTATATATACAGCAACAACTTTAGTTCAAGATACAGCGAGAGAAAATTCATTAAAAAAATTTATTTCAGGGGAATTAAAAAATCATTATGTTTTTGATAATTCTATTAATAAAAAAGATAAAACTGTTACTTTAAAAATTGTAGGAGATGCCTTTAAAAAACAGGATATTGAGAAATTAGAAAAAAAACTGGAAAAATATAAATTGAAAAACTATAAATTAAAAATACAGCAGTTATCCAATGAAAAGTATTTAACAGCACAGGACTTATCAAAATATCTGAACGAAGAAAAAATAAAAGAAAATGCTGAAGATGTTTCATTACCGATTGAAAATAAAAATCAAGAAATTTTGGAAAATGATTTAAAAACTGTTGAAAATATTTTATATAAAAATTTTTCAAATAATATTAGTGAAGTTAAAATTGGGAAATTGATAGATGCAAATAATAATGAGAACTTTGTTGTTTTAGTTGTTGGGAATGAAACAATGACAGATGAAATTTCTGAAAAGATAAAAAATATTGAATTCGATACTGAAAAAAAATATCAAATTATTATTGAAAAAAATAAGCAAGAAAAAGTTAATACATTATCTGAAGAGAATCAAAAATAAATTTTTGAAAAATTAAAGTAACAGAAATTCAATAAAAGTTAGAAAAAAAATAAAAAATCTTGTGAATAAATGGAAAAAATAGATTAAAGCCTTGACAAATGGCTTTATATTTATTATAATAGTTTGTATAAATGTGAAAAAATTATGATTTTTTATAATTATTTTTACAATATTAAATTAAAATATTAATGATATAAAAATTAGAAAGGAGTCGATAAATAATGGCAGTACCTAAGAAAAGAACTTCTAAAGCAAAAAGAAATATGAGAAGATCACATGATTCTATCAAAGCTCCAAACATTGTTGTAGAAGCTGATGGATCAATAAGAAGACCACACAGATTAAACTTAGAAACAGGAGTTTACAGAGGTAGACAAGTGTTAGCAGGTAACGAAGCAGCTGATGCTGAATAGTTTGTTGAAGCAGGATTTATGTCTTGCTTTTTTTTTGATTTTATTATTTTTCAATTTGAATGTTTTTAGTTGTATTTTTAATAGAATTATGATAGACTTTAGTAGATAATTTTTAAACTGAGAATTGGTATAAAATTATAAAGAAATAAAAAAGATAGAGAAAAAATAAAATCTGAGGTGAGATATGAAAGTTGGAATTTTAGGAACAGGATCTTATGTACCTGAAAAGATAATGACAAACGATGATTTGGGAAAGATTGTGGATACAAATGATGAGTGGATAACAGTTAGAACCGGTATCAGGGAAAGAAGAATTATAGATGAGAATGAAGGAACATCAGATTTAGCATTTAGGGCTGCACAAAAAGCAATTGAGGATGCAGGAATTGATAAAAATGAAATTGACTTAATTATTGTTGCAACTATGACATCTGATTATGGAACTCCATCAACTGCCGCACTTGTTCAGGATAAATTGGGAATAAATGCAGCAGCATTTGACTTGAGTGCAGCTTGTACGGGGTTTGTTTACGCTTACTCTGCTGGACATAGTTTTGTTAAAGCTGGGATTTATAAGAAAGTATTGGTTATTGGAGCAGAAGCAATGTCAAGAGTAGTTGACTGGACTGACAGGGGAACTTGTATTCTATTTGGAGATGGTGCAGGAGCTGTTGTACTTGGAGAAGTAGAAACTGGAGGATACTTAGCGAGTCATCTTGTAGCTGACGGTTCTGGAGCATGTGAATTATTAGTGCCTGCAGGAGGTACTAAAGAGCCTGTATCTAAAGAAAAGATTGATAATAAGGATATTTATCTGAAAATGAATGGAAGAGAAATTTTTAAATTTGCAGTAAGGGTTTTCCCAGAAACTGTAGAAGATGTATTGACTCAGGCTGGAATAACTGCTGATGATGTTGATTTATTTATTCCACATCAGGCAAATATCAGAATTATTGAGTCAATTGCAAAAAGATTTAAGCAACCACTTGATAAATTTTTTGTAAATTTGGATAAATATGGAAATACTTCGGCTGGATCAATTCCGATAGCACTTGATGAGGCAATAAAGGAAGGAAAACTTAAGAAGGGTGATAAGTTTGTTGCTACTGGATTTGGTGGTGGACTGACTTATGGTTCGATTTTGGTAGAAATTTCAAAATAGTTGTAAAATAATTAGAAATTAAGTTTTTTTGTAGTCAAAGTTAGAATAATACGGAAAGATAAGATTAAAAAATTAATTGATGTGATTTTATGGACTTTTTTAGAAATGAATAAAAATAAAAAATTATAGGAGGAAAATTATGAATTCAAAAATATTTTGGGGATTGGTAATAATTGTTTTAAGTTTGTTTAAATTTATACCTGAGGATATTATGAAATATATTGTAAACTATCAGGTTGTAATGATTCTTGTGGGAGGTTATTTTCTTATTAAGAAGAAAAAACATGGTTGGATTTTCTTGATTGTAGGAATATATTTATATGTTACTCAATATGTATGGGAAGACTTGCCATTATTTATAGTTCCATTAATTTTAGGACTACTTGTCTTTGGACTTGGTATAAAAGAAATTACTGATAAAAATAAACTAACTAAATTTAGCAGCAAAGATGTTAAAGAATCAAAAAATGAAGAAATAGTGGATGCAGAAGAAGTAAAAAAATAAATACAATGAATATTTATTTAAAATCATTTGAATTTTTTCAAAATTAAAATAATAAATTAGTGAATTTTAAGGTTTAAATAAAATTAAAATGAATAATTTTATTATAAAAAATATGAAAATAAGAGGAGAACTTTATGTCAAAAATTGCTTTTGTATTCCCAGGACAAGGGACTCAGTATGCTGGGATGGGAAAAAAGTTGTATGATGAAGTGAACGATGATAATAAAAAATTAATTGATGAGATTTTTAAAAACAATGAAGATGTGAAAAGAGTTATTTTTGAGGGAACAGATGAGGAGCTAAAAAATACAAAATATGCACAGCCTGCAATTGCACTATTTTCAGTTGTTTTAACAAAATTATTGAAAGAAAAAGGTATAAATGCTGATTTTGTGGCTGGACATAGTTTGGGAGAATACAGTTCCTTATATGCGGCTGGAGTTTTAAATGAAATCGATACATTAAAATTGATTTCAAAAAGAGGGGAAATAATGAGCAGTGCCAATATTGATGGTGGAATGGCTGCAATATTGGGACTTAGTGCAGAAAATGTGGAAAATATATGTGGTGAAATTGATGGAATTGTGGAGGCAGTAAACTATAATGAGCCAAAACAGACAGTTATTGCTGGAGAGAAAGAAGTAATTGAAAAAAATCTTGAACTGTTTAAGGAAAAAGGAGCAAGAAGAGCATTGCCTCTAGCAGTTTCAGGACCTTTTCATTCATCATTAATGAAACCTGTTGCAGAAATTTTGAAAAAAGAATTTGAAAACTACACTTGGAATAATCCAGCGACTCCGATTATTGCGAATACCACAGCAAATATTTTAAATTCTGCTGATGAAATTCAAAATGAACTGTACAGTCAAACATTCGGACCAGTAAAATGGGTAGACACAATAAATAAACTGGCTGAAAATGGAGTTACAAAAATTTATGAAATCGGACCTGGAAAAGTATTGGCAGGACTAATTAAGAAAATTAATAAAGAAATTGAAGTTATTAATATTGAAAATGTTGAAAATTTATCAGATTTAATAGATTAATAAATACTTTTTCTTTTAGAAAAACTTTGTTTTGAAAATATAAAAAAATTAAAATTTTAAAAATAAGAAAAGCGTGAAAAAGGCTGGCTTAGAAAATGAATTCTAGGTACAGTCTTTTTTTTTGTAAAAACTAAAATTTAAAAAAAATTAATTAATTTTTAAAATAATTTAATTTATATATTGACTTTTATTTAAAAATATAGTATAAATTATTAAATAAAAATTAATAAAAAGAGGTGGTTAATCGTGGATAAGGTTTTAAAAAAAGAAAAGAGTAAAATTGAAAAAATGAAAAGAAGGGAGAAGCTCAAAGAATTAAGGGATAGAGAAAAAGGGTTTACGCTTGTAGAGGTGATACTGGTAGTGGCGATTATTACGATAATATCGGCAATTGCAGTACCACAAGTTGGGAAATATTTAAATAAGGCTAATAGAAGCAAGGTAATTGGAGCAGTTGCGGAACTTAATAATACGACAACTTCTTGGAGCATTGATCATGGTGGAGATGCACCTAAGAATTTACAGGATATTTTAACAGAGCATGGAAATCTAAATAAACTTGGAATTGGGCTTGATAACAACGGGAAATTTAAGATTGGAAATATTGAAGGAAATGTAGTTTATCAGAATGGAGAAGTTTTTGCCAAAGTATCTGCAGGAAGTAAGGCTTTTGCAGGGGAAGAAATTAGGAAATAATGGATATTGTGCTTGAAATTGTGAAATATTGTATTTTTTTTAGAATTATCTGGATTGATTTGAAAAAAAGGATTATTCCTGAAGAAAGTTTTGTTATTTTACTTGCATTAGGATTGATATCAGCAATTCAAAATATTAATTTAGAAGGTTATTATCTGGGAATTTGTGCTTATTCAATGCCAATGATAGTACTTTATATTTTAGAAGATTATTTTGGAAAAACGTTGATAGGCTTTGGAGATGTGAAACTGATGATGGGAATTGGTGGTATTTTGGGATATTTTGGAGTGGAGAAGATTATAAATTTTTATATGATTTTGTATATTTTTTCTGGAATAGTTGCTTTTTTATTTTTATTTTTGAAAAAGTGGAAAAAGTATGAATATATTCCATTTGCACCATTTATAATCATAAGTTATGTTATTTTTGAAATTTTTGGAAAATAAAAGTTGGGGAAAAAATGAGAAGGAATAAGGGAGAAACGTTAATTGAGAGTTTAATTTCGATGTTTTTTGTAACAGTTATCATTGTACCAGTTGCAAATTTATTTTTACAGACATTTAAAACGGATATTAAAGTTGATAATTTAAATGAAAAAAATGTAAACATTGAAAATATGGTTGAAATATTAAAGGCAAAAAAATATGATGAAATTGTAAATTTTATCGGAAAATATGAGATTTCAAAAGTAGATGATTTTTATAATAGATTTGCAATTGAGAAAAAATATCAATTTTTGAAAAAATTGGAACAAAAACTAGATAAAAAGGGAAAGTTTCAGGAAGATAAAATAAATTTAGAAATAAAGAAGGCGGATGGGTATTTTATGAATGAGTTTGGACAGAAAGAATATATTTTTGAAATAAATATTGATAAAATAAAGGATTATTATTTTCCAAATATTGATGAAAGCAGTTAAAAAATTAGTTTGCAGGAGGAAAATAAATGAAAAAAAGAGAAGGATATTTATTAGTCGAAATATTAATAAGTATGTTTATATTTTCTGTTCTTGTATTCGTAATTTCTGCGTTCTTAAAACGTGTGGTTATTGTGGAAAAGGCAAAGAAGGATAATCAGAAAATGTATGAGAAAATGTATTTTTCGATGGATAAAATTGTTTTGGATATAAAGAATAGAGATATTCAAGGATTTTCTTATGAAGGAGAGAATAATAACATTTTTGTTAAAGAAAATCAAATAGTTTTTAAATTGAATGAGCTATTTTACAAAATTGAATTTGATAAAGGAAAATTGTATATTTCTGATGCGGAAAATTTGAAAAAATTTGGAAGTAGAGCAGAAGTTGGAAAATTTCGTGAGGCAAAGTTTGAGAAAGTGGGAGAATTATTCGTTATTAGATTAAATAGTAATAAAAATAATAGTGTTAGGGCTGTGAGAATTTAAATTGAGGTTTTGGATAATGAGAAATAGATATTTTAGGTTATTGAAAAATATAAAACTTGGGGGAAAAAATAAGAATATAGAAAAAAGAAATGAGGGAGCTAGCCTTGTTTATGTTTTAGTAATTTTGTCAATAATTTCAGCATTTTCAATTAATTTTGCTTACTATGTGCGACAGAAAAAGGAAATGGTGTTTTTGAAAAGCCAAAAGGAAACTAAAGTTGAGAAGAATTTTTTGATACAGAAGGAAAATCAGAATGTAGAACGAATTTTGAATAAAGGGATTTTATTTGATGGTAATACAGTTTCGTTAGATAGGAGAGAGCGATATTTTGATAGTGTTTTAAAAAAAGATGGGCAAGTTGTTGAGATAAAAAATTTGATTTTTTTAGCAAAAGATACTGAAAGTATTGGGAATTACAAGGTTAAGTCAATAAGGGACAGCAATGATAATGAATATTCATTACCACTTGCAGAAAATAAGGTTTATAGTGAATTGAAAGTTGTTTTTGCAAGAAAAATTTTGGATGAAGAGATATTGTTTCAGGAAAAGGTAGGGTTTAGGAGATTAAGTTCGCTGGAAGTGGAAATGAGAGTTGTGGAATCAGGTTTTTTATAGAACTGTCCCAAATGGAATACTTAGAAATAAGATAAAAGATTAAAGGGGGAGTGATGGGAGAAAAAATAAAAATATATATAAGAAGTAAAAATAAGATTTATATATATTTTAACGAAGAAATATATTTTTTTGAAAATCAGGAGCTTGAAATGGCTTTAGAATCGTTTTTTGAGGAAAATCAGATTGAAAAAAATACGAAAGCGATTGTAATTTTACATTTTTCATATTTTTTATTTAGTAATTTTGGAGAAAATGTGGAAAAATCTGATAAAAAAGAAAATAATGTTGAAAAGTTAGAGAAAAAGTCTGTAAATTTGGAAGATATTTCGGAAATTTTTAAGAAAAAAATTAATTTTGTGAATAGAAAATTGGTTATAAATCATTTGGAAAATCAATTTTTAGATATTTATTTGGATAAAAGGGAGATTAATAAAGTAAAAAATTGCCTGAAAAAATATTCTGTGGTAATTTCGGAGCTGAAAATAGATTTTGACGCTGTTTATAATTACTATAGGGACGGAAATTTTGAAATAAATCAGAATGAAAATTTTGAAAATGAAAATAATTTTTTGAAAAATGAAGAAAATTTTCAGAATATAATAGGAAATTTTGAAGGTATTCAGGAAACAGGAGTTATTGAAAAATTAGATATCAATAGGAATTTGGGTGAAATAGAGGAAATTGATATAAATGAAGAGAGTAGCGATAATCAAAAAATTTTTGATAATGGTGTAAAGTCAGGGAATAAAAGTGATAGGATAGAGATTTTGCAGATTGGGGAAGAAAATAGCCTTAGAATTTTAATTGTGGATGAGAAAATTGCTGAAATAGAAAAAATTGAGTTGAAAACTGAGGATGTGGATGATGTTGAAAACTTTGATTTTGGAGATATGATAGTTGTTGGAAGTGGAGAAAATGATGTAAAAGTTATATTTACAGGGGCTGAACTTTCGGATAGTCCTGATTTTGTGAATAAAACAGCAATTTTTGATAAAGAGAGCGTAAAAAATATAAAATTTTCTGATGTTGTTATTGCTGGAATTTGTATCATTGCGTATTTTTGGATCTATAATTCAATTCCGCTTCAGAAAAAGACTGTTGAAAATGAGATTATTCAGAAGGAGATAAAATCGCTGGAAAAGGATTATCTAAATAAGAAGGCTGAGGAAATTCCAGATTATTCAAAGGAGCTTGCCACACTTCGTGAAATTGATGAAGGGATAAAAAGGAGAGAATATTATTCGGTTATAAAATTTTTGGTTGAAAATAGTAAAAATGGTATTGGTTATACGAAAATTAATTATGAGAATACAAAGTGGACTGTGCAGGGGGAAATGGAGAATTTTAGTAATTTTGAAAAATTTGAGAATAATATTTTGAGAAAATATCCAAGCTCTGAATTGGGGTATTTGAAGGATAATGATACTGCAACGGTTTTTGAGTATGTACTTGAACCATTTTAAATTTATAAGTATTAAATAGTTTAAGCCAAATAGTCAGAAATTTTTAAGTTTTAGTGCGTAATTAAACTTTTTAATAGAATAAAGATATATAGGAAGAAATAAGATGATAAAATTAAATTTGAAGATATTGATACTTGTGGCTGGGGTTGTTTTTATGCTGATAAGTATTAACAAAAAGTATGGGAAATATAAAGAGGTTTTGAATAATAGAAAGATTTTGATTGAGAATAAAAGGAATCTGGAAAGTAAGATTCTAGATGTAGTGGAGGAGAAAAAGTCAGAACGTGAAAGAATTATGGGAGAATACAATCAAATATTGGCATTGACTCAAAGATTGTCGTTTTTGTCAATAAAAAATGAATCTGAATTTAAAAAGATGATTTATGTGTTTTCGCATGACAGCGGGCTTAAAATGAAAGAAATCTCAAAGTCGGAAAATGTGTGGGAACGTAATGGATACAGACTTAAATATATTCATTTTACAATGTATGGAAGTCTTAATGATTTTGGGAAGTTTATTTATTTTGTGAATAAAAGCAGAAAATATATTGATACTTCCAAAATGTTTATGGAACTCACGAGCGATGGATTTAAAATTTCGCTTGGCTTTATAGAGAAAGTTACGGATGAAAAGAAAATTAATGCTGAAAATAAAGGGAAAATTGCATAAATCACATATTTGAAAGTGGGGATTAGAATTTTGAAAAAAAAGAGAAGTTACAGATTGTTAATTGTTTGCTTTTTTGCTTTTTGGATTGCTTTGAGTAATGTTTTTGGAGCAAAAACGGCTGATTATGTAAATAAGAGTGATGTGGAAAATGCTAAAAAAATATTTATTTATGAAGTTCCGAAGAAAGTGCAGGCTGAAAAAAAGGAAAATAGTGATAATAAGAGGAAAAATAGTAATAAGCAGGATAATAAAAATAATAATTCTGTAACTAAAAAAGAAGAAAATAAGAATCAGGGACAGAATCAGAATAATGTACAGCAGACTGTAAAGGAAGTTAAAAAGAAAACTGGAGAAGTTGATTTGGAATACAGAAATGTAAAGGATATTATCGAGGCACTTAATGGATTTTTTGGATTTGAAGTTATTGGAATTGATAATAAAGTAATTTTTAGTGGAGATGAGAGTAAAGTTGAGGAGATGAAAAGGATCATAAAGTCGCTAGATAAGGAAAAGGAGCAGATTATAATAAAGGGAACTATAATTGATACAAGTTCAAATTTATTTGAGCGGCTTGGAATCGACTGGAGCATAAATAGTAATAATTCTAATGCGACTAAGGATAATCTAGTAGCAAAATTTTTGAATGGAGAAGTTTCGATTGCGTCAATTTTTTCAAAAGGAGGACGATTTTTAGGAATAGATTTTAATTTGCTGAAGGAAAATGGAGATATACGGATTGAGGCCATGCCGACACTTATGATTATGGAAAATGAGGAAGGAGAATTAAAGGTTACAGAGGAAGTGCTTGTTGGAGAAAAAAAGACTACAAAGAAAGATACAGAATATGTAGAGCCAATTTTTTCTGAAGCTGGTATAGTCTTTAGAATAAATCCTGAAATTAGAAAAATTAACGGAATAAAGAAAATATTGCTCAAAATTGATACGGAAATAAGCAATTTTAAGCTAACTTCAAGCTATAACGCATCTTCTGGAGCTAAACAGAAGAATCAGACTAAAACAACAATTACGTTGAATAATGGTGGATCGACTTTCATTGGAGGATTAAAGCAGGATGTGAGCAAAGAAACGATAAGAAGAGTGCCAGTGTTATCAAAAATTCCTATAATTGGTCCATTGTTTAAGTATCGACGTACTAATAGGGAAATGCGGGATATTTACATTGAAATTGAAGCAGTGATTCAAGATAAAACTCAATAAAAAAATAATCATTTTAAATTTTTTTCAGTTCAAATGAAAAACTTTACAAATTATACTGCAAATTTCCAAAATATGTAGTATAATACTAAATAAAGATTTAAAATTAAAAATATAATTGAAAATTTTAAATTAATGAATTTGAATTAAGGAAAGGAAAAAGATGATTTCAATTCAAAGGCTTGAAGAAATAATAAAAAAATTTAACAGTGTTAGAATTGCTGTAATTGGTGATATGATGCTGGATGAGTACCTAATTGGGAAAGTTAACAGGATTTCTCCGGAGGCACCTGTTCCGATTGTAAATATTGAAGAGGAAAGATTTGTTTTAGGAGGAGCTTCAAATGTAGCAAATAACTTGACTTCGCTTGAAGCAAAAGTTTTTGTTTACGGAGTAATTGGTAATGATGCAAATGGAGAAAAATTTATAAAGGAACTTGAAGATAAAAACGTTAATCCTGCTGGAATTGTGAAGGATGAAACACGTCCAACAATTATTAAAAGTAGAGTTTTGTCACAAGGTCAACAGTTACTTAGATTAGACTGGGAAAAAGATACTGATATTTCAGAAGATATTCAAAATCAACTTTTGGAAAATTTTGAAAAAAATATTGAAAATATTGATGCAGTACTGATTTCTGACTATAATAAGGGACTTCTTACAAAATATTTATCAGAAAAAGTAATCGAGATAGCAAAGAAACATAATAAAAAAGTAATGGTTGATCCAAAGCCGCAAAACTTTAAAAATTATATTGGAGCAACTTCAATGACTCCAAACAGAAAAGAAATTTTAGATTATTTTGGAATGAAAAAATTTACGAGCGAGGAAGAAATTGCTCAAAAAATGGCTCAGTTAAAGGAGGATTTAAAGCTGGACAGCGTTGTGCTTACTCGAAGTGAAGAGGGAGTTTCGTTATTTAGAACAAAACATAAGAGGATACCGACTGTAGCAAGGGAAGTTTATGATGTTACAGGGGCTGGGGACACCTTTATATCGACATTTTTACTTTCAATATGTGCTGGAGCGGATTTATATGAGGCTGGGGTAATTGCGAATATGGCATCTGGAATTGTAGTGGCAAAAATAGGAACGGCTACTGCAACGCAAGATGAAATAATAGAATTTTACAAGGATAATGACAATATATTAAAAAATATATAAAAATGAAATGTCATTTGATTTAAAGATGTTATAAAATAATAAAATAAAAATACAAATAAGAATTTAAAAAGAAAAGGAAGTGAAATTATGGCAATTATTGCAGCAGTTGAAGCTGGGGGAACAAAATTTATATGTGGATTGGGAACTGAAGATGGTAAAATTATTGATAGAATAAATATTCCAACTACAACTCCTGAAGAAACAATGGCACAAGTTATTGAATATTTTAAAGACAAGGAATTTGATGTGATGGGAGTTGGGAGCTTTGGGCCGATTGATCCTGTAAAAGGCTCTAAAACTTACGGATATATTACAAAAACTCCAAAACCTCACTGGAGTGATTACAATTTAATTGGAGAATTGAAAAAACATTATGATGTTCCAATGGAATTTGATACAGATGTGAACGGAGCAGCACTTGCAGAAAGCTGGTGGGGTGCTGGGAAAAATCTGAAAAATGTTATGTATATTACTGTTGGAACTGGAATTGGGGCTGGAGCGGTTGTTGATGGGAAAATGCTTCAAGGTTTGACTCACCCTGAAATGGGACACATATTTTTGAAAAGACATAAAGATGATAAATTTGAAGGAAGATGCCCTTTTCATAAGGACTGTATGGAAGGAATGGCAGCAGGTCCTGCAATAGAAGATAGATGGGGTAAAAAAGGATTTGAACTTGCCGATAGAGATGAAGTTTGGGACATGGAAGCATATTACTTGGCTCAGGCTGTTGTGAATTACACTTTAATTTTATCGCCACAAAAAATAATTATGGGTGGAGGAGTTATGAAACAGCAGCAACTGTTCCCATTAATTAGAAAATATGTACTGGAATTTTTAAACGGTTATGTTCAAAAAGAGGAAATTTTAGAAAAAATTGAAGATTATGTTGTTTATCCAGGGCTTGGGGATGAAGCTGGATTTATCGGATCGATTGCATTGGGAAAAATTGCGTTGGAAAACAGTAAAAAATAATGATTGATTTGTAATTAATCAAGGGGGGATTAATTAAAATGATAAATATTGTAAAAAATAATAAAAGTGGAATTAATGAAAAAGAATTGTTATCATTTACTAAAAGTGTATATTATTTATTAAATGGTAAAATTTCACTAATTGATACACTTGGAATTGTTGCACAGAATTATAGTGGAGATTTGAAAAGTAAGATAATTGGTACAAAACAGCAAATTGAAAAGGGAGTTTCTCTTCATAGGGCTTTTTCAAAGATTACTATGAATAAGGAATTTATGGAAATGATTAAAATCGGAGAAGAAACTGGAAATTTGGAAATAGTTTTTAAGAATCTGTATGAAAAGTACGAGTTTAATCAGAAAATAAAAAAAGATGTGAAAAATTTGAGCATTTATCCAGTAACAGTTATAGTTACAGCATTAGTAATTGTGTTTATATTGTTAAAGTTTGTTGTACCTAAATTTGTACTAATTTATTCTGACATTGGGCAGGAATTGCCAAAAATTACGCAAATTGTGATAAATATTAGTAAAATAACGGATAAATATAGTGTCTTTATTTTAATTGCCATAATTTTTTTTATTTTTGGATTAAAGAATTGGAAAGAAAAAAATGAAAAGAATTTTGAAAAAATTTTTTTAAAAACAAAAATGATTGGGCAAATGTATAAAAATATTTGCATATTGAATTTTACTAGAAATATGTATTCTTTGACAGATGCCAATGTTCCATTGATTCAATCTTTAAAAATGTGTACGAATTCCAAAAGTCATATATTGAATGAAGAAGTAAAAAAGATTATTTTGAAAATAGAAAAAGGAGAAAGTATCCAAAAATCTTTTAAAAATACAACTTTTTTTGATAATGAATATATTAGTTTTCTCACTATTGGGGAAAAGACTGGAGAAATGAAAATTTCTTTTTTTAATTTAAATGAAATTTATTATGAAAAAGTGAGTGAAAAGATAAAATGGTTCTTGAAAATGTTTGAGCCACTTTCTATAATTTTTATTGGAGTAATTATCGGAATTATTGTATTTTCAGTTATGTTGCCTATTTTTAAAATGGGGGAAATGCTCTAAATATAAAATTAAAAATATAAAAAATTAAAGTTAGAAATGAAAATTTTGGATTTTACACAGATAATGTAAATACAGTATTTGTTATTAATCACTCTTAATATAAAGAAGTCAAAATTCCTTATAAATAAAATATAATATATGGTTTATAAAATGGAATAAATTGCTAATTTATCTAAAATAATTTGGATTAAAGCAAAGTTTAAAGTTGAAATTAAAAGTTATGAGTATACTGTTCAAATCTTATAGATTCAATTTTAAAGAGATGTTAGTATACAATAAAAGAAAAAAGGAAAATTTATGATAGAAAATTTTATAGAATCATCGAAATACGCACAGAATTTATTTAAAATAAAGAATGAAATTATACACGAGATAAAAAACGAAAGTTTAGATGAAAATGTGCCGATTATTACAGATGAAGTGCTAAATTATATGATTTTTACAGCTAGAAATATTAAAGCTGAAAATATTTTGGAAATTGGAACTGCGACAGGCTATTCAGGGCTATTTTTGGCACAAATCGCTAATGAAAATAGCGGATTTTTGACAACAATGGAAATTGACGAAATTCGTTATGGAAAAGCTGTGGAAAATTTCAAGAAACTTGGATTATTCGAAAAGAATAAGATGATTTTGGGAGATGCTTTGGAGGAAATTCCAAAACTTAATAAAAATATGAAATATGATTTTATTTTTATTGATGCTTCAAAAGGGCAGTATTTGAAGTTTTTTGAAATGAGTTATGAACTTCTCAATGAAAATGGAATTATTTTTATTGATAATCTAATGTTTCGTGGACTGGTTGCAACAGATAAGAAAGAAATTCCGAAAAGATATAAGACGATTGTAAAAAGGCTTAAAGAGTTTATAGAAAAATTGAATGAAGAGTATAATTTTGTACTGCTTCCGTTTGGAGATGGAGTTGGGATAGTAAAAAAATAAATGTTTATTATTTGATAAATTAAAATAAAAATGTGTAAAAAGTAGTGGAGTATTTATAGATACGTATAATTTGCTGCTTTTATTTTAAACTGGAATTGTTGTAAAGTAATTTTAATATAATACAATTTTTTAAATATGGGAAAGAGAAGTGAGAGGAAATGAAATTTCTTTTGTATAATATTCGATATGGAACAGGAAAGTATCTGAATCAGCCATTTAAGCATATACGAGGATATTTAGGGCATTCAGTAAAACACATTTATCGGATTGGGAAATTTATAAATAAGTATAAGCCTGATATTGTGGGACTTGTAGAAGTTGATCTTGGTTCATTTAGAATGTATAGCAGAAATCAGGCTACACTTCTTGGAAGAATTACTAGAAATAATAATGTTTATCAGTACAAATATGAGGAAGATTCCAACTATATGAAATTTCCGATGGTAAGAAAGCAAGGAAATGCATTACTTTCTAAAAAACCTGTTTTACGGGAAGAATTTCATTATCTGGATATTGGAATGAAAAAATTGATTATTGAGGTGGAAACAAAAGATGTAGTAGTATTTCTAGTTCATTTGGCACTTGGTGGAAAAACAAGACAAAAACAGATTGTGCAGCTTTACAATATTATAAAAAATTGTGGAAAGCCAGTTATAGTTGCTGGAGATTTTAATGTGTTCTGGGGAGAAGAGGAAATTGAGATGTTTTTACAGGCTTCCAATTTAAAAAATGTGAATACGAGGAAAGATCCGACTTTTCCAAGCTGGAATCCAAAGCGGGAACTTGATTTTGTACTTTGTTCAAAGGAAATAAAAGTAAAAAGTTATGAAGTTATACAAACACAGCTTTCAGATCATTTGCCAATATTAGTTGATTTTGAAATTATGCATTGATTATTAGTCTTTTACTTTTTGTAAAAAATATACAGGATATAAAAGAATGTACATCTACAGACATTTATTACAAATTATAAGTTAGTCAGAAAGAATTATATTGAAAGAATAAAAAAATCATAGTTAAATAGGGGGATTTATGAAAATTTTTAGAAAAATTATAATATCAGCTATTTTAATTAGCTGTATAATTTTTGGTGATTCAAATATTGAAAATAAAATTGCTCAGATTAGGAAAGATTATACAAGTACGAATGCTGTAAAAAATTATGTAGTAAAGGAAATTGAGGATAGTGAAAAGAGTACAGATGGTGGTGCTATAAAATATTATTTTCAAAATGGAACTATTAAAAAAATTATAACAGAATATTATAGTGAAAGCTGGAACAGTTTAACTGAATACTATATAAAAAATGGAAAAGTTTATTTTATTTATGATAGAACTCAAAAATATAATGTTCCGTATTATATAAATGCGAATTGGTATAAAGAAAACAATCTGAAAGTTGGAGAGGTTTTCAATAGTAAAAAATCAAAAATTAGTGAAAAAAGATACTATTTTGATGAGAATGAAAAACTGATTCAATATATTATCGGGAATAAAAGAATTGATGAAAATATTCAAAAATTGAAGGAAATTGAAAAAAATGTGTTAAGTGAGTATTTTAAAATAAAAAATAAAAATTAAACAGATACATTATAAATTTTCAATCTTTTTAGATTCATAGATTTTATAATTGAGAAATTGTGATATTATTTGAATTTATCAAAAAAATTTAAAGCATAAAATAAGAAATATTTTTATAACATAGATTGTATAATATATTACGACAAACTAAAAAAATATAAAAAAATAAGAATAATATGTTGAAAATTTGGGAAAAATGTACTAAAATGATATTGAAGATTTGACATTCAGAAAGGAGATATTGGTGAAATCAATTATAAAAAAAATATCAGTATTAGCAATTACGGTTTTAATGGCAACTACATTAAATGCCTCTAATATTATTATGGGAAATAATCATAATGCATCAAAAATTGATAATCAAAAAGTAACGAAAAGCAAAGAATTAAGAGGAGTATGGGTAGCCAGTGTAAGTAATATTGATTGGCCGTCAAAAAAAGGACTTAGTGTTGAGCAGCAAAAAAGAGAATTTTTGACAATTCTTGATAATGTGAAAAAATGGAATATGAATGCAGTATTTGTGCAAATTAAGCCATCAGGGGATGCTTTTTATCCATCTAAATATGCACCTTGGTCTGAGTACTTAACAGGGACTCAAGGAATAAATCCAGGATATGACCCACTAAAATTTATGGTAGAAGAAGCACATAAAAGAGGGATAGAATTTCATGCATGGTTTAATCCATATAGACTTTCGGTATCTAGTTCAAGAGATAAATTATCAAAAGATAATATTGGACGTAAAAAACCAGAATGGACAGTAGCTTATGGAGGACAATTGTACTTAAATCCAGGTATTCCTGAAGTTAATGATTATGTTGTGAACAGTATCGTTGAAGTTGTAAAAAATTATGATGTTGATGGTGTTCATATGGATGACTATTTTTATCCATATAAAGTTAAAAATCAAGAATATCCTGATTCTGCACAGTATCAGAAATATGGACATAAATTTTCATCAGTTGGTGACTGGAGAAGAGACAATGTAAATAAATTAGTTGAGAAATTGCATTCTTCTATAAAAAAAGAAAATGAAAATGTAGAATTTGGAATAAGTCCTTTTGGAGTATGGAGAAATGCGTCTACTGATCCATCTAGAGGTTCTGAGACAAAAGCTGGAGTTCAAAACTACGATGATTTATATGCAGATATTTTATTGTGGATGAATAAAGGGTGGATAGATTATGTAGCACCGCAAATTTACTGGAATCAGGGGCATAAAGCTGCTGAGTACAATACACTTGTAAAATGGTGGAGTAAATATGCAGGTCAAACAAAAACAAATCTATATATAGGACAAGCTGCATACAAAGTTAATGATTGGCAAAATGCAAAAGAATTAATAAATCAGGTAAATTTCAACAGAAATTATCCAGAAGTAAAAGGAAGCATATTCTTTAGCTATAAATCATTATTAACTAATCCTAAAAATGCAACAAGCAGTTTAGCACAAGGGCCTTATGCTAATAGAGAAAATCAAGGATTCTAATTACAGAAAAAAAGATTAAAGAAAAGGAGAAATCAGTAATACTGAAGTTGTTATGACTTCAGTAGTGCTGATTTTTTTATAATTTATAAAAAATTTGAATAAAATTTGAAAAATATAAAAAATTGGATATAATATAGAGTGTAAATATAAAAATAAGTTTGTGTTTTTTGTAAGGCAGTTTTTCAAATTGAATAGAAAAATTTAATTATAAACTCAAAAAATATCAAAATCTTGTTTGAAAAAATATTTATTTTATCTTATAGTTTGTTATTAAATAAATTTATATATAGCTTAAAATATTTGAAATGGATTAAAAACAGGAGGAAAGTACTATGAAAAAAGAATCTGATTCTTTTAACAGAATTAAACTGAAAAACAAAATACAGGGAATGTTAGAAGACACACTATCCAAAGGGACTGTATCAATAATAGCATGGCTTGCTGTAACAATGATTCTTACAGTTGTTGTATTTTCATTTGTATTAGTTTTGATGAATTTGAGGCCTGATAATGAAACTGGAAGTTTAAGTTTAATTGAAGCGATTTGGCAAAATTTCTTGCGTGTAATAGATCCAGGTGGTTTGCAAAATGACAGATTATGGGGATATAGAATTGTGTCAGCTGTAGTTACGTTACTTGGAGTATTAATCTTTGGTGCATTAGTTGGAGTTTTGACAACAGGGCTTGATAATTTATTTATTGAAATTCGTAAAGGAAAAACAGAGATTGTAAAAAAAGATTTTACGCTTATTTTGGGATGGAATCCGACAATATTTAAGATAATAAGTGAACTGGTGATTTCAAATGCAAATCATAAAAATAAAAAAATAGTGATACTTTCTAAAAATGATAAAATAAAAATGGAAGACGAAATAAATTTAAGAATAAATCAAAAAGAACTTTTGAAAAATTTTTATAATTCTCTAGATGGAAAAAGTCATAAAACTTATCAAACTAAAATATATTGCCGTTCAGGAAGTATAATAGATATAGATGACTTAAATATTGTTCATCCTGAGAACGCAGAATCAATAATTATACTTTCCTCAGAAGAAGATAGAGAAGATATAAATACTATAAAATGTATTTTAGCGTTAAGAAAAAAAGCTAAAAAGATAATTACAGAAATAAAAGATGAACATAATAAAGAACTGATGGATTTTTGCTTCCAAAATGAAAAAAATCAGAATATACTTTATATTCCAAGTGAAAAGTGGTTATCACGGATTACAGCACAAGCAAGTAGACAGCCAGGATTTAGTGTTATTGCAACAGAAATTTTAAATTATGATAATGATGAAATTTATTTTTCTAAAATTGGTAAGGAGCTAATAGGAAAAACATTTAAGGAAATTTCGTTAAATTGCGTTACAAGCATTGTATTAGGAATATGTAAGAAAAATTTGGATAAAAATAACTTGAAAGAAATTTATCAAAAAGAAATGGCAGAGGGCAAGTTATCAGGAATACAAAAAAATATAATTTTAAATCCTTACGAAAAATTTAATAATAATATAATAGATGGTGAAAATATAGGATGTGTAATAGAGGAAGGAGATGAGCTTATTCTTTTTCAGTCTGACGATGGTTATCCTGAATTCCATTTTGAAGAGTTAAAAATAGAAAAATTTCAATGGAAAAGTGGTACGGAAGATGTAATTTTGCCTAAAAGCAAGACATTAATTTTAGGGTATAATAAAAGAATATATAAAATAATTGATGAACTTTACGAATATGTGAGTGTAGATTCAGAAGTTCATATAATTGCAAAGATGGATAAGGAAGTGGAAAAACATTTAAAGGATAATTTGGGGTACGAAAATGTAAAAAATGAAGATATAACAGATTACAGAATTTCTGAAAAAGAGTATATTGAAGAAAAATTCAATCTTGAAAGTTACGAAAGTATTATAATTTTAGGTTATGACGAACTTGAAACACAAGAAAAGGATGCTAAATCAATGCTTACAATGTTATTAATAAAAAAAATGCTGGAAAAAAACAGTAAATCTTCATTGAAGGAAAAAAGTATTGTTATCGAAATATACGATGAAAAAAATAGAGAAATCGTAGAATTAACAGAAGTATCTGATTATATAATAAGTGACACTATAATAAGTTCAGTAATTAGTCAGCTGTCTGAAGAAAAAAGACTTTATTATGTTTTTGATGAATTATTTAGTGGAGAAGGCTGTGAAATTTATATGTTTTCAGCAGATAACTATATTGAAAATTTTGACAGAGAATATACTTTTAAACAACTTTCTACAATTGTAGCAAATGAAGAAACTATTTTATTAGGATATAGAGATATGGATGAAAGAGTGGAAAAGAAAAATGATTATGGTGTTCATTTAAATGTAAACAAGAATAAGAAAATCAAATTAAATAAAAATGATAAATTAATTGTACTGTTTGAAGGAGGCAATGAGAAAAACAAAAAGAAAGTGATTTAATTAATTTGCTATTTGATATAGTAAAATACAGAGAAAAGCTCTTAAATAAAGGAATAAATGGAATAAGAATAAAATTTGCAAAATAAATTCAATTGGAGTATAATAATTCTAGGTAACAAAGAATATTGAATCTTTGCTCAAAGTTGGGAGAAAGGAGGGAGATAATGAAAAATAAAATTTTAAAATTTTTGGGATTTTTATTTCTTATGATGATTGTTGTGAATATAATTTTATCAATTATTTCCACATTTTTACCAGTAAAATTTGAATCACCAAGTTCAGTTGTTGAAGCACCGCATTATTTTAATTTTGTTTTTTGGAACTTTAAATTTTCGCTTAGCCAGACAGTACTTAATACTTGGGCAGTTATGCTGATAATTATATTTATCGTAAGAGCAGGGACAAAGAATATAAGTGTAGAAAAGCCTAGTAAAATGCAAATTGTTATGGAAGAATACTATCATTTTATTGAAAATACCTTTTTAACTACCTTTGGAAAACATAAAAAAACTTATATACCATTTTTTGCAGCATTGTTTGCATCTATAATGTTTTCGAATTTAAGTACTTTCCTATTTCCATTTATTATGATGTCAGTTAAGGAAAATGGAATTAGAACAGTAAAACCATTTTTTAGAACGCCAACAGCGGATCCAAATACGACAATTGGGCTATCACTTGTGGTAATTGTTGTTTTCTTGGCAGTTTCTATAAAGCAAAAAGGTCTAAAGGGATATATAAAATCATTGTTTGAGCCAATGTGGTTTATGTTTCCATTAAATATTGTGGATATTTTTTCAAAAGTACTGAACACTTCAATGCGGCTATTTGGAAATATGCTGGCAGGACTTGTAATTGTAGGACTACTATATAGCCTTGTTGGACGTGGATTGCTTCAGTCTATGACAAATAATATGTTAAAGGGAAGTTTTTCGTTTTCAGTTGGATGGCCAATGCTTATACAACTATATTTAGATTTATTTATCGGTATAGTACAGGCTTTTGTATTTACAATACTTTCTTCAGTTTATATAAGTGAAGCATTAGGTGAGGAAGAATAGAATTAAAAATTATAGTTTTGTAATTCTTTTATATGTTCAAAGTCTTTAATTTTAGAGATTTTGTATAAATAAGAGCATTATGATATAAAAATTATGTTTAATAAAAAATAAATTAATAAAAATTAGGAGGATTAGAGAATGGAAGGAATAGTTCAAGCAGCAGCTTTATTAGGAGCAGGAATTGCAGCGATAGGAGGAATTGGAGCAGGATTAGGTCAAGGGATTGCAACTGGTTATGCAGTAGAGGCAGTATCAAGACAGCCTGAAGCAAAACAGGATATTATGCAAACATTAATTACAGGGCTTGCGATTACAGAGTCATCAGCAATTTATGCGTTAGTAATAGCTTTCTTGTTAATTTTCTTAAAAGGGTAAGAAATAATAAATTTTAGAGAAACAAAAATAGGATTAATAATGTAAATTAAGGAGTAAATATGAATGAAGGAGCAAGATTAGTAAACATTGATTTTACGATGGCTATTCAGATAATAAACTTTATAGTATTAGTCTATTTTTTTTCACGAACTTTTGCAAAAAAGATTGATAAAGTGCTAGAAGATAGAAAAAAACTGGCTTTGTCTGAAATGGAAATTGTTGAAAACGAAAAGGAAAAATTGGAAGAACAGAAAAAAACAATGGAAAAATTGAAAAAGGAATCCAAAAGACGTGCCAATGATATTCTAATAAAAGCCGAAAGACAGGCAGATGACAGAAAAGATCAGATTGTATCACAAGCTATGAGTAATCGTGAAAGAATGATGATGAAGGCTGAAGCTGATATTGAGAAAATGCGGCAAAATGCTAAATTTGAACTTCAGAAGGAAGTTGGGGAAATGGCAGTTGAACTTGCAGAAAAAATCATTAAGGAAAATATTGATGAAAAGCAGGATGAAACTATAAATAAGTTTATTGATGAGATAGGAGATTAAAATGGCTAGGGATGAGATTGCAAAAAGATACGCATCAGCAATTTACAATATAGCAAAATCTTCTGACAGTATAAATGAAGTTAGGGAAGTACTGAATATTTTTATGGAAAATTATGAGGAAGAGGAGGAATTTAGAAAAATTTTGGAAGATCCTCTCAAAAAATTTTCAGAAAAAGAAAAGTTTTTAGAAAAATCGTTTGACCACTTTACAAAAGAATCGCTAGGGATAGTTAAATATATCGTAAGAAAACAGCGTCTATCATTAGTTGGAGATATAAAGGAATATTTTTTAAAACTTTATTATGAGGAAAATAACAAACTTCCAATAACTGCTATATTTGCAAAGGAGCTATCAGAGAAACAAAGGGAACTGCTAATAGAAAAACTTGAAAAAAAATACGGTAAAAAAATTGTTTTAAATCTTGAAGTTGATAAAGAAATAATCGGTGGAGGGATTTTAAAAATTGGGAATGAAGTTATTAACGGTTCAATAAAAAATCAGATTGAAGAAATGAAGAAAAATTTTTAGAAACGGAGGTGCTTTTCTTTGAGAATCAAGCCAGAAGAAATAAGTAAAATAATCCGAAGCGAAATCGAAAATTACAAAAGTTCACTGGATATTTCCAATACTGGAACAGTCTTGGAAGTAGGAGATGGAATTGCCAGAATCTACGGATTAAGTGACGCTATGGCAGGAGAACTTTTAGAGTTTGAAAATGGAACTATCGGAATGGCGCTAAATTTGGAAGAAAGTAACATTGGAGCAGTAATTTTTGGAAAGACACAAGGGATAAAAGAAGGAAGCATAGTAAAGGGGTTAGGAAAAGTAGCTGAAGTTCCAGCTGGAAATGAGCTGCTTGGAAGAGTAGTCGATGCACTTGGTAACCCAATTGATGGAAAAGGGACGATAACAGCTGATAAATATATGCCGATTGAGAGACAGGCATCAGGAATTATCGCAAGAAAACCTGTTACACAGCCTATGCAGACTGGAATAAAGGCAATAGATGGAATGTTTCCGATTGGAAAAGGGCAAAGGGAATTGATAATTGGAGATAGACAGACTGGAAAAACAGCGATTGCGATTGATTCAATTATAAATCAAAAAAATAATGATGTTATATGTGTTTATGTCGCAATTGGACAAAAAAGGTCTACAGTTGCACAAATTTATAAAAAACTTGAAGAGGCAGGTGCATTGGAATATACGATTATTGTTGCAGCTACTGCTTCAGAATCAGCACCACTTCAATATTTAGCACCATATTCAGGGGTTGCTATGGGTGAATATTTTATGGATCAAGGAAAAGATGTGCTAATAGTTTATGATGATTTGTCAAAACATGCGGTAGCTTACCGTGAAATGTCATTACTGTTGAAAAGGCCGCCAGGAAGGGAAGCGTATCCAGGAGACGTTTTCTATCTTCACTCAAGACTTCTTGAAAGAGCAGCAAAATTAAGCGACAAACTGGGTGGAGGTTCAATTACAGCACTTCCAATTGTAGAAACACAGGCTGGGGATATTTCGGCATATATTCCGACAAATGTTATTTCAATAACAGATGGACAAATATTCTTGGAAACAGATTTATTTAATTCAGGATTCAGACCAGCGATAAATGCAGGAGTTTCTGTATCAAGAGTTGGAGGAGCAGCACAAATTAAGGCTATGAAGCAAGTTGCTTCGAAAGTAAAACTGGAACTTGCCCAATACAATGAATTATTAGCATTTACGCAGTTTGGATCAGATTTGGATAAAGCAACTAGAGATCAGCTTAACCGTGGATCTAAAATTATGGAAGTATTAAAGCAGCCACAATATACTCCATTTAAAGTTCAGGAACAAGTAATTTCGTTTTACTGTGTAACAAATGGATATTTTGATGATGTTCCAACTGAAAAAGTCAGAACATTTGAAAAAGATCTGATAGAAGCACTTAAAAATAATTCAGAAATTTTAACTGAAATTCGTGAGAAGAAAGAATTAGACGATGAAATGAAAAGCAGACTAGATGAATTTATAACGAACTTTAAAAAAGAATATGTGTGGTAAAGCAGGTGAAATGATATGTCAGCAAATATGAAAGAAATAAAGGAACGTATTGACAGTGTAAAAAATACAAGCCAAATAACAAACGCAATGAATATTGTTTCTTCTACAAAATTTAAAAAATTTCAGGTTTTAACTCTAAAATCTAGAAACTATGCATATGCTGTAAATGAGGCTTTTGATAATTTAGTTGCAAGTCTTAAGGGAAATAAATTTGTAATTTTTGATGGAAAGCCAGAAGTTAGAAGAGTCGGAATTATAGTGATGACATCAGATCGTGGGTTATGTGGAAGCTTTAACTCAAATACTTTTAGAAGGCTTGAGAGCATGAGAAAGCAGTTTGAGAAGGAAGGAAAAGATGTTTCAGTTGTAACAATTGGAAGAAAAGCAAAAGAATATTGTAAAAATCGGGATATCAATGTGGATAGTGAGTATACACAGATGATTCCAGAAACAATGTTTGAAACTGGTAAAAAAATCAGTGAAGATGTAGTGCAGTTTTATTTAAACGATTTTTATGATGAAGTCTATATGATTTATTCAAAATTTGTATCAGCAGTTGAGTATAATATTCAGGTGGAAAAATTGCTTCCAATAGAAAAAAAGGAAGGATTGCCAACAAAGGAATATGTGTTTGATCCGTCAGAGGAAGAAGTGTTGAACTCGTTTGTTCCACAAGTTTTGAATATAAAATTATATCAGTCGTTACTTGAAAATTCGGCAAGTGAGCATTCAGCTAGAATGTCGGCAATGAAACAGGCTAACGATAATGCTTCTGAAATGATAAGAAATTTGGAAGTGCAGTATAACCGTGAAAGACAAGGAAAAATAACACAGGAATTGACAGAAATTATAAGTGGTTCTTTAGGAGTGCAGTAATTATTTTTACAACCTTAAAGAATCTGAGCATAAATTAAGAAGGAGGTTAAAGGTAACCGATGAATAAAGGTAAATTAGTGCAAGTTATTGGGCCAGTTATAGATGTAAAATTTGAAAAAAAATTGCCTGATATTTATAATGCACTTGAAGTGTATAAGGAAAACGGAGAAAAATTAGTAGCTGAAGTTCACGCCCACAACGGAAACAATGTTGTAAGAGCAGTTGCAATGTCTGGAACTGAAGGATTAAGACGTGGACTGGAAGTTATTGATACTGGTAAACCAATTCAAGTTCCCGTTGGAAGAGCTACATTGGGAAGAATTTTCAATGTACTAGGAGAAGCAGTTGATGATGGTGAAAAATTGGATGCAGATGTGTTAAGGGAGTCTATCCATAAGGATGCACCGTCTTTTGAACAGCAAGGAACAGATTCTGAAATACTTGAAACAGGAATAAAAGTAGTAGATTTACTTGCTCCATACTTAAAAGGTGGAAAAATTGGACTGTTTGGAGGAGCAGGAGTTGGAAAGACAGTATTAATTCAGGAATTAATTAATAATATTGCCAAAGGGCATGGAGGGCTTTCTGTATTTGCAGGAGTTGGAGAGCGTACACGTGAGGGACGTGATTTATATAACGAAATGACAGAAAGTGGAGTTATTGATAAGACAGCATTAGTGTATGGACAAATGAATGAACCACCTGGTGCAAGACTAAGAGTAGGGCTTACAGCACTTACAATGGCGGAATATTTTAGAGATAAGGAAGGGCAAAACGTGCTTTTATTTATTGATAATATATTCAGATTTACTCAGGCAGGATCAGAAGTATCGGCACTGCTTGGAAGAATGCCATCAGCCGTAGGATACCAGCCAAACTTGGCAACTGAAATGGGAGCCTTGCAGGAAAGAATAACATCAACAAGCACAGGTTCAATTACATCAGTACAAGCTGTATACGTGCCAGCAGATGACTTGACAGATCCGGCACCAGCAACAACATTTGCCCATTTGGATGCAACAACAGTATTGTCAAGACAAATTGCATCACTTGGAATTTATCCAGCAGTAGATCCTCTTGATTCAACTTCAAGAATACTTGAGCCTGAAATTGTTGGAAATGAGCATTATAAAATTGCAAGGGAAACTCAGAAAGTATTACAAAGATATAAGGAATTGCAAGATATTATAGCAATTCTGGGAATGGATGAGCTGGATGAAAATGATAAATTAACAGTAAACCGTGCTAGAAAAATCCAAAGATTCTTTTCACAGCCTTTCTCAGTAGCAGAACAATTTACAGGAATGAAAGGTAAATATGTGCCTTTAAGAGAAACAATACGTGGATTTAAGGAAATATTAGACGGTCTTCACGATGATTTACCAGAACAGGCATTTTTATATGTTGGAACTATTGACGATGCAGTTGCAAAAGCACGAGAACTGATGAGTGAATAATTTTTAAAATAATATTTAATAGAAACAGGGATAATACACTCCCTGTTTTCCAATACTTAAAGTTAAAAGTAAGCATACTTTGGAACGGAAGGAGGCTTTATGGCAGCAGAATTTATTTTGGAAGCAGTAACTCCAGAAAGACTAGTTTTTGAAAAGCCTGTTGAATTTGTAAAATTACGTACAGAAAATGGAGATATCGGAATACTTGCAAAGCATATTAATTATATTACACCAATTGGTGCAGGAGAAATGCTTGTTCGTGAAAAAGATAAGGAAGATGTCACATACTATCTGGAAGGTGGATTTTTGGAAGTAAGACAAGATAAAGTTGTCATTCTAGGAGTAAATATTGTTGAGGCAACTAAGGCAGAAGCTGAAAGAATGGCAAGGGAAGTAGCAATTGAAAGAGCAAAAAGACAAAAAATACAGGAAGATCAGGATATTTTAGGAACGAAAAAACGTATTAAGAGCAATTTGAGCAGGAAATAAATTTTGAAATTCTAAAAAATGTGGTATAATATGTATAAAATATAGTTAATTTAGTAATAATTTTAAATAAATGACGTAAAGGTGGTATGGGAATGGAGCAAATAAAAAAAAATAGAAGCAGAACACATTATAGAAATTACGTAAATGAAAAATTAACTGGAAATATAACAAGAAATTTGAACAGACTGGAAAGATTTATTTCGCTTGAAGTTATTGAAAAGGAAATTATTGAAAGAGTTTTAATAAAGTACTTTTTGATAAAGAGAAGCAGAACGTTTTATAGAAATTTTGTAAATAAAAAATTGGTAGGAAGCCTAGGAAAAAGATACAGAAAATTTTTCAAGGATATAGACTTTAATTATGAAAAAATTTCGCCAGATCAGATAAGACGTAGATATACTGAGACTGAAATTAATCGTTCAAAATATGCAAAAGGTGTAGAATTTGATGGAAAATCCGACCATGATGATATTTACTTCGATAAGGCTCCATTACCAGCATCATATTTTGTAGATGAAATCGTTCTAATGCCAAAAAATCCTACAACACTATATGTTTATTGGGAAATTCGCGATGATACTTATGAAAGATTGGCTTCAAATAACGGAATTATTGACAATGTAGTTATAAAACTTTACAAAGACGGAAAAGAATACAGAAAAATTATAAGACATGAAAGAATAGGATCTCATTATATTACTGAAATTGATGTAGATCAGCAACATTATGAAGCTTCTATCGGGTATGAAGACCAGTACGGGAACTACTCTGAAGTAGCTCACTCAGTAGAAGCAATCTCACCAAATGACAAAGTTTCTGATAATATTGATTTATCGTGGGGAACTGTAAAACTTGATAAAAATACAAATCAGCTTATAAAATATATAAATACTCCAGTTTCAACGCCAGAAGGAAGAGAGCTTTTAGGAGTACCTGCAGATTATGATGTGGATGAAAATAATGAATTTATAATTGAAGTTATAGAAAGATTGACAAAAGTAGGAGCTTCAGAATCATTAATCGAAAGAAAAGTGATAAAAGGAAAACTTCCAAATCTTAGACTGGATATGGGTGGTTCAAGAAGCAGTTAGAACATTTTTATAAATGTTTTTATAAATGTTTTTATAAAAATTAGAATTAAAGGAGATTTAAAATGGCAATGTTAAATATGCTGCACGCTTGTTTACGTGTAGAAAATTTAGAAAAATCTATCGAATTTTACGAAAAGGCATTTGGATTTAAGGAAGATCGACGTAAAGATTTTCCAGAACATAAATTTACTATTGTTTATTTGACTCTTCCGGGAGAAAGTTTTGAAATTGAGCTGACTTATAATTATGGTCACGGTCCATATACAATTGGTGACGGTTTTTCACATCTGGCAATTGCTTCGGACGACTTGGAAGGAGATAATGAAAAACATAAGGCAATGGGATACAAGACAACAGATCTTATGGGCTTGCCTGGTAAACCTGGACATTATTATTTCGTAACGGATCCAGATGGTTACCGTATGGAAGTAATTCGTGCAGAATAAAAGTTAGCAATAAAACATATTTAAAGCAAATAATAGAAATATCATAAGAAAAGACCGAGATTTTCGGTCTTTTATAGTAAAACTATTTATACAAAATTTTAACAGGTGCAAGGAGAAAATATGAAGATAATAGTATATGGTGCTGGAGTTATGGCACAGTATGTAAAAGAATCAGTAATAAATTCTGGAAATGAATTTGCTGGGCTGGTTGACCCGCTTGGAAATGGGGATTTTGAAAATCTGAAGGGAAAAGATGTGGATTTTGATGCAATTATTGATTTTTCGCATTTTAGTTTGCTGGAGGATGTACTTGAAGCGGGAATTGATAAAAAAGTTCCAGTTCTAATTGCTACAACTGGACATTCAGAAGAACAGCTTGAAAAAATCCAGGAAGCATCAAAGCAAATACCGATAATTAAAGCGACAAATACTTCAGTTGGAGTAAATATCGTAAATGAAATTGTAGCCTTTGCGACAAAATTATTAAAGGATTTTGATATTGAAATAATTGAAAAGCATCACAACAGAAAAATTGACGCACCAAGCGGTACAGCGAATACTTTACTTGAAGTTGTCAAGGAAAATCTGGATAATGATGGAAAAGATTATAGAACAATTTACGGAAGAGAAGGGCACAGTAAACGTGCGGAAAAGGAAATAGGAGTTCACGCCATACGTGGCGGAAATATAGTCGGAGAACATACCGTAATTTATGCAAAAAATGATGAAATTATCGAAATAAAGCACGAAGCATTATCAAGAAAAATGTTTTCAGACGGTGCAGTCAAAGCTGTAGAATTTCTTGCTGGAAAAAAAGCAGGATTGTACACAATGAAAGATGTACTTGGTTTATAATAAAAAAACTCTAGTTTATTAGACTGGAGTTTTTTTTTTAAAAATTATTTTGTATCTTCACAATAAACGTTTCCACTAGGGTATTTATAACATTTAGTTCCTTTTTCTGCCATTCTTTGATCAACTCGATTCCAATAATTCGGACTAAAAAGTTCACAACTATCCACACTTAACCCAACATTTTAAAAATGTTTTTCATAAAATATCACTCCTTATATTTTAATAGTAAAAATTATAACGTAAGGGCATCAGGCGCCATGCCCTTACAACCCCGCTTTACGCAAAACTTTCTTATAAAGAAAAAATAAAACTCGCTTCGTAAAAACTACGCTCAGACAGTTATTTTTCCTTTAACGAAATTTTGCTTATTTAATATTTTCCAAATTTAAGAACTTAAATATATAATTTTTATAAGTTAATGTATAATGTCGTGATTTTTTTGGAATGAAAACGATTGTTTGAGCGTTAGCGAGTTTCGTTTTTATTTCAAAAAAATGCTTAGACGAGCCAGGGTTGCAAGGGAAATGGCGATTGATTTCCCTTGCTTATACAAAAAGGGAAAACATATAATTATGAAAAAATATTTATTAACAACAAGTAATTTTTCAAAATTTAAATAAAAATCCCTTATTTGAATACTTAAAAATTAGATTCAATTTTTTTAACAAACCTATCAAACTAATTATTATATAATTTAAAAATATTCTGCTATTTATATAATTATAACAAATAAAATAAAAAAATTTAATATTTATACGGTAAATTAAATACTATATTTTGATTGTTTTTTTTTTTTTTTTTGAAATTTTAATAATATACTCGAATCATTTAACACTAAACCCCATTTAAATAACGAATTTATTATAAACTTTTCCAATGAAGGATAAAAACCTAGTATTTCAAAATAATTAAAATATTTTTTTGTTTTAATAAACCGACGGAGCTTTTATTTGTTCAGCTACGACTGTTTGACGACTGGAAGGAGGAGTTTCGGAGTTGAGCAAATGAAAGTCGTAGTCTGGCCATAGGTGCAGGATTTGCGGCAATGAGCAATCCTGCAAAAATAAATAAAGAAAAAACATAATAAAAACAGTAAAAACCATTATTAAACAAAATAATCTTATACTTAAAGCATATTAGAGACTAGAAATATTCGTCATTCAAACTGGGAATAGCATAAAATTGAACTGATAGAAATTGGTTTGAGTAAAATAGTCATAACTTTTGAGTTCTGTTTTAAACTAGTTTTACTATATAATGTATTTAAAAATTGTTATTTTTTTTCATTTATGTTATAATAACAGTTGTTATATAAACAAATTATTTTGAAACCAAAATATTTTGTTTTAAATTACTTGCTTTGGAGGAGAGAAATGAATAAATTTATAAATGAAAATTTGCTAAAAATGAATACAGAAGAATTTCTGTCTAATATAAAAAAGGCTTTCAATGATGTTTTTTCAAATGGAAATATTGAGAAAATAAATTTAATGAACTATTTATCAGAGAAGAAATGGTTAAGTATAAAAAAATGTGGACTTTTACTGCCTTTTCTGCCAGAAAAATTTGGGGGAAGAAAAAATAGTCAGCTTGAAATTCAGGAAGTTCTTAGAATCGCTGGGAACTATGGCGTACCAGTTACACTTAGAACAGGAATTGAAGGAGCATTAGTATTACAGCCGCTTGTTGAATATGGGAATGAGGAGCAGATTGAAAAAGGTCTGGAAATGATATTTAACGGAGAAGGCGGAGGACTGGCTATAACGGAGCCTGAGACTTCTGGATCTGCCATAGCAAAAGAAATGCAGTCTTACTATGAATATGTTGATGAAAATACAATTCATGTTAAAGCTGATAAATATTGGCAAGGAAATTCTCAAAGTGATTTTTTATTAATTGCAGCAAAGGAAAAGAAAGACGGTAAATTATCAAAAGTAATTAGCTTAATTTTAGTTCCAAGAAAATATATAACTTATGATGTGTTAAATTCGGAAGGTCTAAAAGCAGTAAGATATGCTGTAAATCATGTTGATGCAAAAATTCCTGCAAAATATATAATAAAACTTTCAGAAAGCAAGGCAAATTGTCTTAGAGAATTTCAAAACATCTTTATAAGAAGTAGATTGCAGCTAGTTGGAATGACACATGGAATTATGGAATATATCGTAAAAAATATAAATAAATTTGCTAAAAAAGAAATACTATTTGTTCAAAACGAATTAAATGAAATTGAAAATACTTACGATGTATCAAAAATTATGTATAGCTATACTTGTAACAATGTCTCTCCAGATAAGTCTGTTTCAGATAAATTAATGGAAGCAAATATTATAAAGAGCCTTGCTACTGAATATACTTACAAGGCAGCAAAAATTGCACAGAAACTTCTAGGGGCAAAAGGATTTGAAGCTGGGCATCCGATGAGCAATGTGGCAATTGACTTTAGACCGTTTACTATCTTTGAAGGTCCGAATGATATGCTTTACGCTGAAATTTATGATCAGTTTTCAAAAGCTACGGCTGTGGAGAAGAAGGAGGGAATCCGAATTAATAAAAATTCTACAATTTATGAAAGATTTATTTCGGATAGACGGTTTGAAAATATATCGGTAAATAATATTATTAATGAGATAGACGATTTAATCAGTTTTCTAAAACATCATACATTAAATGAGATGGATCAGATAAAAAAAGTTTTTGTTGGTAAAATACTGGCAAGATTGTTTCTTTTAATTCAAGCAGAATCAGATAATTTAATAAAATTTTTGATAAGGGATATTAGAAAAGATATTTTAGATTTTGAGTATAACAGTTAAAATAATAAAAAAAGAAGGATAACTAATAAAAGCTATTCTTCTTTTGTTTTTTTATTCAAATTATTTATTTGAAAAACTGTGTAAATATTGTAATAATACTAATATTTGCAAAGTCAATGAAAAGCGATCCAACTATTGGAATTACGAAAAATGCCATTTTTGAGTAGATGTATTTTTCAGTAACCGCTTTCATATTTGAAATTCCATTTGGGGTTGCCCCTAGTCCAAATCCACAATGACCTGAAACCATAACAGCCGCATCATAATCAGATCCCATCGCTTTAAATGTTATCCAGATCAGATAGAAATAAATCAATATAACTTGTGCAACAAGTAAAATAAATACTGGAAGTGCTAAATCAATAAGTTCCCATAATCTTAATGTCATTAGTGCCATTGCTAGAAATAGGTTAAGTGCCACATCTTCAAGAATACTTATTTCTTTTGTCGGAGCATTCAATGCTTTTACATTGTCAGACAAATTTCGAATAATTGCAGCAACAATCATTGGTCCAATGTAAACAGGAAAATGTGCCTCAAAGTTTGTAAAGCTCATAAGATAGTCAATAAATATTGATAAATATGAACCAATTCCCATTGCAATCAGAATATAGAAAAATGCCATAGAAAAACGTTCCCCATCAAGAAAAGGCTTCTGTCTTTTTAATACTTCTTCATCGATGTCTTCATCTCCATGCTGTATCCCATCTTTTACAAAATGTTCTGGTAATAATTTATGTTTTTTTATAAGTCTGCTGGCAATAGGCCCTCCCATTGCAGATCCCATAATAAGTCCAAAAGTTGCTGAAGCTATTGCAATTGCATTTGCCCCTTTATACATAGGTCCAAGAGCTTCGATTGTTGGAGCTACGGCTGCAGATGTTCCATGCCCTCCAGTCATCGGAGTAGATCCTGTCATTAATGCCAATAACGGCGGAAGTCCTACAAATTTTGACAGTCCGACAGCAACAGCATTTTGTAAAATACATAATCCAGCTGCAACAAAAAGGAAAATAACAACTTTTTTTCCACCTTTTTTTAGCACTTTAAGACTGGCATTAAATCCTACACTTGTAAAAAACATTACCATAAAGAATTTTTGCAATGTATCATCAAATTTAATTTGAGCAATATTTGTTTGCCTTAAGATAAAAACAATTATTGAAAATAAAAATCCACCAATAACAGGTGCTGGAATACAATATTTTTCAAAAAAATTAATTTTTTTTCTGAGTCTTATTCCAATTAAAAGCAAAACAACTGCTAATCCAATTGTCTGAATCATATCCATGTTAATTTTAACCATAAATAACTCACCTCGCTATAAATTTTTTTGTAATGCAACATTATACTATAAAATCTAAGAAAATGCAAATCTAAAAGAAAAACACTTTTATTTTAAAATTCTTTTATTCAAATCTCTTTTTTAAAACATAAAATAAATAAACTATAAAAAAAGAAGCTGAATTCAAAATTTTAATCATTTTGAAACAGCCCCTTAAATATTTATTTTTTAGAAATAATTAAATTAATTTTTTCCAAGTTTATCTGCTACAAGTATTGCTGCAAAAACATCATCGGCAGTAACTTTGAATGGCATGTTATGAATTGTTTCACCTTCAGCTGTACTTGCTTTTGCTACTTCATATAATCTTTCTTTGGAAACACTTCCCATTCCTAATTCATCCAATGTTGTAGGAAGCCCTACACTCTTACAGAACTCTACAACTTTTTTGATTTCGCATAAACATCTGTTTTCCAGAACTAATTGCGTAATTGTTCCGAATGCAACTTTTTCTCCATGATACATGTGATGTCCTTCTTCCAGAATTGTAAGTCCGTTATGAATAGCGTGAGCTGCCGCAAGTCCTCCACTTTCAAATCCAATTCCACTCAAATAAGTATTTGCTTCGATTATATTTTCAACAGCTTGCGTAACTACTTTATTTTCTACTGCAATCTTGGCTTTTAAACCATCTTGGAATAAAGTATCCTTACATAATTCTGCAATTGCAATAGCAGCTTTTGTAATGCCACCTCCAGCGATTGAAGAAGCGTTTGAATCAACACAGGCTTTGGCTTCGTAATAAGTGGCAAGTGCATCTCCAATTCCAGCGACAAGAAGTCTGGCAGGTGCATTTACGATTACATCAGTATCCATTATTACCATATCAGGATTTGCCTTTAAGAACAAGTATTCTTCAAATTCTCCATTTGGAGTGTAGATTACTGATAAGGCACTGCATGGTGCGTCTGTTGAAGCAATTGTTGGAACAATAAAGACAGGAATATTTTCGTAATATGATACTGCTTTTGCTGCATCAAGAGTTTTTCCTCCACCGATTCCAAATACTGCATCACATTTTTTTTCTTTTAAAATATCAATATTTCGGTTAATTTCATTTTTTGAACATTCTCCGCCAAAAACTTCAACATGGTAGTTTATACCTTCTTTTTCAAAACTTTCAACAATTTTATCCTTAAAATTATCAAAAATAAATTTATCTACTAAAAGATATGCTCCGCTGTTACCACGTAATTTGTAATAAGTTGCCAAATTACCGATTTCATCTTTTCCTTGAATGTATTTTGATGGCGAATTAATAATCTTTCTCATAAAAAATCATCTCCTATAAAATTTAGAATTCTTTAATAATATTATAGTGCATTTTTTCACAAAGTCAATAGTAAAACTAAAATAAAAAATCAAGAAATTATTCAAAGATAAAGTTTGAAGTAACTTCCTGATTTTTAAATTTATTAAATTTTCAAAATGTTTTTCAATTCCTCTTCTAATTTAGTATAATCTGGCAAATGAAGTCCTTTGATTCCTTTATTTTCGGCGGCTTCAATATTTTCCTTCATATCATCAATAAACAATGTTTCTTCTGGAATTAATCCAAATTCATAAAGAAGAGTGTCATAAATTTTTTCTTCTGGCTTTAAAAGTTTGAAATAGCATGAAATTAGGCAGCCTTCAAATAATTTAAAGAAATCGTTGTGTTTGAAGACATATTCGTATGAATCCTTGTGGAAATTTGAAAGCACATATAATTTATATTCATAATGATCTCTTAATTTGTAAAGAAGCTCAATATTTTCTTTTATAGGCTTTAACAATTCAAAAAAGTCCTTGTCAAAAAAATTATCAATTTCAGTAGCCAAATGAGGGCTTCTTTCCTTAAAAATCTTTTTAGCTTCAGGATAAGTCAAAGTTCCCCTGTCAAGCATTAACCATTCCTTTGTACCAATCACATTATCATGAAAATCTTTTCTTTTTTCTTTTGGCAATTTTTCTTTTAAATAAGTGTCTTTGTCAAAATTTATTAAAACATTTCCTAAATCAAATACTATATTTTTTATTTTTTTAGAATTTATATTTTCCATTTTGTTTACACCTCCGACTACTTGTCTATCTTTTAATTAATAATTTTTCTATTTTCAACGTTTCTAATGATTGCATATTGTTTCCTAAATTTCATAATATCACACTTTTTCCAAGTTTTTGCATAATTTTTTAAATATTTCTCAGCTTGCGGATATTCTTCACCATTAATTCTGCAATCAGCAATGTCAAAAATTTTATTCTGCCATAAAATTCTTTACAAAATTCAAAACTTCCTCAACTTTTACATCTGTACTTTCTCCAGTTTTTCTATCTTTCACTTCTACAATTCCATCAGCTGCGCCTTTTCCAACGACTATTTTTAATGGGAAACCTATTAAGTCGGCATCTTTGAATTTGAATCCTGCTCTTTCATTTCTGTCATCTAATACAGTTTCAATTTTATTTTGATTTAGTTCATTATACAATTTTTCGCCTATATTTACCTGTGTTTCATCTTTCATATTGGCGATTATTACATCAACATGGTAAGGGGCTATTGCTTTTGGCCAAATTATACCGTATTCATCGTGGTTTTGTTCAATTGCGGCTGAAATTATTCTTGACATTCCCATTCCGTAACATCCCATTTTCATAACGGCTTGTTTTCCGTTTTCATCAAGAACAGTAGCATTTAGGGCTTTTGAATATTTTTCTCCAAGTTTGAAAATATGTCCAACTTCTATTCCACGTGCAATTTTAAGAACTCCTTTTCCATCAGGGGAAATATCTCCAGCTCTTGCAGTTCTAATATCTGCAACTAAGTCATATGCCAAGTCTTCAAGATTTACGTTTATATAGTGATAATCAGCTTTATTAGCACCTAAAGCAAAGTTTCTTACATATTTTACAGTTTCGTCAATTACAACGTATAAGCCTTCTTTTTTTTCATAAGAGCCTGCATATCCAGCAACCAGCCCGAATTTTTCGCATTCTTCCTCGCTCATCATTTCAAGTTCTGTAGAAGCTCCAATTACATTTTTTAATTTTATAGGATTTACATCCAAATCTCCACGAATTAGGGCTAGCACAAATTTTTCTACATCTTCAAGAACTTCCTTCAGCATTACTGCCTTTACAGTTTTTTCTTTAGGGATATTCAAGAAATTAGCCAGCTCTTCAATTGTTTTTGCATTTGGAGTTTCAACTAATTCTTTTGGAAGTTTTTCTTCGTTGCTTTCTTTTAGTTCAATAATGCTTGTTGCTTTTTCAACGTTTGCCGCATAATCTGAAGAGTCATTGTATAAAATATCATCTTCTCCGCTTTCTGCAAGCACCATAAATTCGTGCGAAGCATCACCTCCGATAGAACCAGTATCAGCCTCGACTGCCCTGTAATTAAGTCCCATTCTTTCCAAAATTCTTGAATAAGTGTCTTTCATATTCAAATATTCCTCATCAAGCGATTCCTGTGTCAAATGAAAACTGTAGGCATCCTTCATCACGAATTCCCTTCCACGCATAAGACCGAATCTTGGACGCATTTCATCCCTAAATTTTGTTTGAATCTGATAAACGTTAAAAGGCAGTTCCTTGTATGATGAAATTGAATCTCTTACAACATCCGTAATAACTTCCTCGTGAGTAGGTCCAAGCGAAAATTCCCTTTCGTTTCTATCTTTTAATCTCATAAGTTCAGGCCCATAAGCAAACCAACGTCCAGATTCTTCCCAAAGTGAAGCGGGTTGCAGTACAGGCATAAGAAGTTCCTGAGCTCCTGCTTTATCCATTTCTTCTCTTGTGATATTTTCTATTTTTTTTAGAACTCTGTATCCAAATGGCAAATAAGTATAAACCCCTCTCGTAAGCTGCTTAATCATAAACGATCTAAGCATAAGCTGGTGGCTCACAATTTGAGCCTCTTTTGGTGCTTCCTTATATGTTTTTAAAAATGCTCTTGATAATCTCATATTTTCTCCTTCTATATTTAATTTTTATTGTATTGTAATGCTTATATTGTATATTTTTTTTGAATTTTTAGCAATAGTTTTTTAAAAAATAATATTATGAAAAAATAAATTTATAATTTAAAATGAATTTACTATAAAAAGATTTGTAATTCGATATGCTAAAGCGAGTTTGAAACAAAAAATTTCTAACGATTTGAAATTAGTAATATATAATTTTTTAGTTAATATGAAGAATAATACGGAAATAGAGCAGATATTTATTGATTATATAGTTTATAAAGAAGATAGGGATGACCCTGTTTTGGAATTAATTAATTCTTATTGGAAATAGAAAAATTATTAATAAAATATAAGTTTGAATATTTGGAAATTTATATAATATGTGGTATAATTATCTTAGAAGAGCAGTAGAATTATTTTAAATTTATAAAAAATTAGAAAAAAGGAGAGATTTACAATGAAAAAACTAATTTTGTTGGGATTATTGGCATTTTCAGCTTTTGGAATAGCAGAACCTTATAGAGATGAAAGAGGAGTGCTTTTTATGAGCGAGAAGGAATGGACAGAATTTTACAATAAAGATGGACAGGAAGTAGCTGCTTGTGTGCCAATAGGATCTATAATTATGGAAGAAAGCTACATAAAAGATGGTAAGAAAATGACACATACTTTAGCAGAAGTTCAGCAAGGAATTAAACAATTTAATGAAATGCTAGGTGAAGCTGGACTTCGTGATATTAATGGTGGAAAAGATAAAATTCACGAGTTCTACTACGCAGCAGTATGTAAAAGACCTACACAAAAACAATATGATTTGGTAGGTTCTCCAACATTCAAAAAAACAATGGAGAGAATTTTTGAAACTCACAAAGTTATAGAAGACAAATAAAAATTTTTAAATCTAATTAACATAAAAGGGCAATAGTTTATATTTTTGCTCTTTTATTTTTGTTTAAATTTTTCTCTTTTTATCATAAGGATAGATTTTTTTTAATTGACTGAAAAAAATTAATTTGATATACTAAAAATAACAAAAATCGAGTATGGGGGCAATGAAATATGAAACATAAGAAAGAAAAAATTGCAAAAACAAATGCATTAAGACAGCTTGATAAACAGAAGATTCCATATATTATTCACACTTATGAGTGGAGCGAGGATAAAAGTGGAGGGCTTGGTGTTGCTGAAAAGTTGCCTGAACTAGCGGATAGAGTTTTTAAGACAATTGTTTTGAAGGGGAAAAGTAAAAATTTGTATGTGTGTGTAATTCATGGAGAGGCACATTTGGATTTGAAAAAGGTGGCAAAGGCCTGCAAAGAGAAAAATATTGATTTATTGCCACTTTTAGAACTGGAGAAAGAAACAGGATATATTCGTGGAGGATGTTCTCCTGTGGGAATGAAGAAACTGTTTAGGACTTTTTTTGACAAGGAAGTTGAAAAATTTGATAAAATAATGGTTTCGGCTGGAAGAAGAGGACTGCAGATGGAAGTAGAAACAGAAAAACTGATTGAAGTTGTGAAGGGGAATGTTGTGGATTTGACGATGGAAGAGATTTAAGCTATAATGGGTATAATATAAAATATTGAAACGAAGGAGTTGAAAAATTATGGTTGATGTAAATAAGCCATTGGAAAATCCTGTGTTAAAAGAATTGTTTAGTAGAATAGGAAAAAATCAGAAAAGTGATTTAGAATTACAAAATAAAATTTTAGATGAAATTATAATGAGAGCTTATTTTTTAAGTTATGTATTTTTGGATAAACCTATTGAAACTGATGAAACTGGAAAAGGAACTGTTAAAGAAGATTCAAATATATCTTTCTATATGATTTCTTCATCTGATGGAAAACAATTTTATCCAGCATTTACTGACTGGGAAGAATTGAATAAGTGGAATATTGGCATTGATAAAATACAGACACTTATTTTGTCTTTTGATGATTATGCAGAAATGGTATTATTAAATCCAGATATAGAAGGTTTTGTTATTAATCCATTTACTACATCATTTACCTTTACAAGAGAACAACTTAAAATTTTGAAAAAGGAAAAGGAAGAAAGACTTAAGGTCGTTGAAACAAAAGTAGAAAAGGACACGCCTGTAATGATTGGAGAAGCGAAAGAATATCCTGAAGATATGCTTGAAGCATTAAAAAGTGCTTGTAAATTAGATAAAAATATTAAAAGAACATGGTTAATGCTCATGTATAAAGAGGGACAGGAGAGTTATCTATTAGTTGTTGACAGTACGGGAAATGAAAAAGAAAGTATAGAATTTATAGGAAGAAAAGTAACTCCATACTTGAATGGAAAATATATTGATATGTTTTCATATAAAGATAGTTTTGCAAAAGATGTTGTTAAAGATAAAAAGCCATTTTATGAAAAGAGAAATTCGATATAATAAAAAATAGGAAAAAGAAGAAAATAACTATGCCAAAGCAGTTTCAGGATTTTTTAAAGAGTATTGGATTATCAATTGAAAATATTCTTGAACAAACGGGAATACCAAATATATCATCGAAAGAGGAAATTCAGCTTTCTAATGAGGAATATTATTTATTTTTGAAAAAAATTGATGAAGTTATTACTGATGAGCAAATTTCAGCAATTAGCAATATTGATAACTTGAACGTATTTATTCCGTCGTTTTTTGGGGCACTTTCTTCAAAAAATGGACAGGAAAAACAGTATCGCAGTATCAAAAAGAAAAAGAAAAAGAATAAATATAAAATACGCCATAAATTTGGCGTATTTTTTTGCAAAATTATAAATTGTATTGATTTTTTTCAAAAAGATTATGCTCTAATTTTTATCAATCCATTCTAGTTCAAATTCATAATCATATAGCTCCATTTGTAAATCTGCTGCTTGATCACATAGATCTTTAAAATAAGGACTTTCTACTTCTAATTCTTCATCATACATTTCTTTTTCGATTTCATGGATTTCTTTTTTTAATTTTCGTATTTTCTCTTTTAATTGGTGTTTCTTTATCTGTTTTTCTTTTTCCTGCTCGTTTTCATTTAAATCTTCAAGTTTTCTATTTAATTTTGAAATATTAGCATTTTTTTTGTTAATATTCCCAAAGAGAATATATAAAATTATGATTATAGCTATTAAAATCATTACTACTCCTAATAAAGTAGCATTTTTTATTTCAGTTCACTTATTATAAATAATTTTACATAAAACTGTATTGTTATTTTTTATTTTTTATTGGAGGAAGCAAAGGGCTTTTGTCTTTTGCACGTTCCCATAAAAATTCACCTAAATCGTATTTATCTTCTCTTTCCAGATTCAGTTCAGTTTCAATTTCATTTTCTCTTTTTTCAAGTATAAGAGTTCCTATATTATGATTTAAAATGACAGTTTTTCCTAAAGCAGTAAATTCTGCCCATCCTGTATCAAGAGCTTTAGCTATCTGTTCTCCTGTGTATAGATTACCCACTCCAATTAACGGAAGTTTTCCGTTTATTCTGTCATGAATCTGCTGTATTGCAGGTTTTTTAGTATCTCCTCCACGATAAGCATTTATATAAAAATCTGGAAGTGAAACGTGTAGATATTGTAATGGTTTTTTTACAAGTTCATCAATCAATGCAAAAGTTTCAACCATTGTCAAACCATTTTCTCCTGGCTCTTCAGGTGAAAAACGGTATCCTATGATGAATTTGTCAGCGTTATGTTTATTTTTAACTTTATTTACTTCATCTATAACAGCTAAAGGGAATTTCATTCTTTTTTCTATATTTCCTCCCCATTCGTCAGTTCTTCTATTAGTTATTTCTGAATAAAACTGCTGGATAAGATATCTGTTTGCACCATGAATTTCCACTCCGTCAAATCCAGCCTGAATAGCTAAATCAGTAGCATTTCCAAACGCCTGTATAAGTTTATCTATTTCATCAGTAGTTATTTCTCTTGCTTTTGTTTCGTTATCATAGCTAGGAGCAATTATGTCATTTTTATTTACATTTGGAAGGGCAAGTCTTCCGCCGTGATGTATTTGTAAAATTGCTTTTGTACCTTGATTACGTAGAATTTCAGCTACTTTTCTTAAAGATGGCAAATGTGTTTCATTGATAGCTTCGGGCTGTCTTGTGAAAGCTTTTCCCCCATCAGCAACTAAAGTAGCTTCTACTATGAACATTCCTATATTTTCTCCACGTTTACTCATAAATTTAAGATCTTCTTCTGAGAAAGTTCCGTCTTCATTGGCAACAAATAGAGTCATAGGAGTCACCACAAGTCTATTTTTAATCTCTACTCCATTATTTAATGTATATTTTTCAAAAATTTTATTTGAATTCATTATGTCACTCTCCTATTTTAAATTATATATAATCTTATCATATTTGTATATCTAAGTAAAGTAGAAAATAATAATACAAAATTTTCAAAAATTTTTTATATTTTCAAGTTTTCAACAGTTTCAAAATCCTTAAAACCTAACTTTTGGGCCTCTTTATCCGTCCTATTATGGCATATTTTTTCAAAGTTTTCCTAATAGCTCCACCTGTATATTTTGGATTAATTACATAAACTAAATATTCTAATATTAAGATTGCTATTGCTATTCTGTCAGAGGCTTTGCCATTAACAACATACGGTTTGCTTTTAAATTCTTCTAATATTTTAGGTTTTGTCATAAATTTCATATCTGTAATATTTGAATTGTGAGCTGACAGATTTCTAATCAGATTAATAGTTCCCAACCAAGACAAATACACTTCTCTTTTCAAATTATGATCTTTAGCTATTTGATTTTGATATTTTTTGTATAATATTTTGTAGAGATTTAAAACTTCTCCAAATGTTAAAATATCTATTACAAGCTATATAGGTATATTAATTATTTTATCATCACTCTTCTTGTAAACATCTAGCAGCTTGTTATTACTTCTTTCTAAATTTCTCTCTATTCTTTTTCTTAAATCTTTTTCTCTAAAAATTCGTTCTTTTTTATTACATTCTACTTTGTCAACCCATTCAAAAAAATCAAGATACCCATATTCTCCTAACTTTTTCCCCATCAAATGAGAAAATTTTGTTTTTAAAGACAGTTCAATTTTTTCAGTTAACCTTAACAAATATAATCTCAAATTTTTATTCTCATAAAATCTATTTAAAACTTGATTAAAAGTAATTCCTTGAGCATATTTCCCATCTTTTAAAAAAGGCAACGAACATTCCTTCAATTTATAGTAATTTATAAAATTCAATATTCTCTCTGAATCTTTGTCATCCTCGATAATCATTCCTCTATTTTTAAAAACCATTACTTGTTCTTTGCATGTCGAAAATTTATATTTCGTCATTATAATAATTTCTCCTAAAAAAAAAGCCCTGCGTAGGCATACTAACCTTGTATTATTTAAAATACTGCAGGGGGTTTGATATATTTTATTTTATATTATTTTTTTGAAAATGTCAATTGGGAATTTTTTATTTCTTAGGTGGTTTAAAATTATTTTTAAATTCCTCAACAATATCATCCATGTCAAGATAGTTAGTTGGTCTTCCTTCTTTAATATATCTGATACACAAATTTTTCAATGTTATTATGTAAGCTTCTCCCATAGCTTTTGTTATAGCAGCAGCTGTTCCGATTGAAGCCACTGAACCAACAATAGGAATAAATTTTAATAGATTAGAAGCTACTGTTCTTCCAATCATAGAAGCACCAATAACAGTTCCTAGTCCACTAACAATCATTTTAGCTTCTGTTTCAACATTAAATTTTTCATTTATTTGATAGATCATATTTAACTGTATTCCTGAAATAGGAATCGCATCTGCAAAAGGTATTGGTATAACTCCTACTCCACCTGCTGCTACAGAACTCATATCAACAATTTCTCTTGCTTTCTTTTCTTGACGCTCTACTTCTTCAATTTCTTCTTCTTGCTTTCTTTTTTTCTCTATTATTTTATTCTCTTGATCTATTTCTTCATCTTTTCCTGCTTCCTTCTTTAAATTGTTTAACTCTTCTTTTAGTTTTTCAAATTCGTCATCATAATAATTTTCACTCATTTTTATTATCTCCTTCACTTTTATTTAATATTATTTTTTTAATAACTCATCTAATTCTTCTACAGAATAAATTATTTTTTCTTTTGAAACTCCCATTATTTTAGCATATTCAACACTATAAATCATTTGTTGAGTCGCATTATTTTTTTTTGAAAAAGATTCAATTAATAATTTTTGTCTTTGTTTATATTCTTCTTGTACCTGTTGAATAAATTCATACAAAGTCCTTGTTATATCTCTATCGATTTTTTGTATTCTTTCGTAGAATTCCTTTATTAATTCTTGTTCATTTAAATTTTTAATTGTATTAAATATAGAATATAAAAACTTATCTAAATATTTCTTTATGTAAGGACCATAACGTATAATTAATTCTTTAAATACTAACATTATTAATCTTACCCAAGCGACATAATTTAAATGGAGAATAAATTGTACCATATTGCCACCTGAACGAAATCCTGCATCAATACCATCTATTAAACAAAAAGTTGTATATCCTATAAGTAACATTAATCTCAGATCTCCGTGTTTTTCAGTTGGAATACATTCTTTCCAATCTTTCTTTTCAAAATATCTTTTTTTAATCACCCATAAACTTCTAATCATTAATTCTTGTATTAAAACAGGAATTGACATTGTTACTCCAAAACGGGCATCGTATCCTTCTTGAAAAACTCTTGTCATTGTTACAGCTAATGTTTGTCTATCATTTCCATTTTGAAATTTACCAAAATCACACATCAAAAATAATTCCATGAAAGGAATCGGTATTCCTGAACCTCTTCCAGCATTTATTTTTCCTCTTCCACCTGAACTTCCAGATAGATCAGACATTATATGTCCAATCCAATTACAGAATCCGCAAAATAATTTTTCAATAAAATTATTCCCTTTCAATTCAAATTTTCCATCTGATGTATCAATATTAAATATTTTCCCTTCGCTAACAAATGTTGCAGTAGATGTAAATTGATTTAATATTGAAAAAAATAATCCAATAATATCAGGTGAATGGCTTAGTGATTTTATATGATGATTTTTAGTTCCCATTTTAAATAATTTGTTTACATCAGTTGTATTTCTTTGATCATAGTTCACTCTAAATTTACCTTCAAGAAATCCTATCGCAGAAGCTACATTATTCTCATTATCTATTTTAGGTTTCCAACCACTCACTTTAGCAAATTTTTTTACTAATTCATCTGCTCCAGCATCTGTCAAACTTCCTAATTTACTTAAACTAGGATTTCCAACAAAAAATACATCAATAATTCCTGCAATAGCTCCACTAAAACTAGCAATCATGAAATCATATCTATCACAGGTCGACAACTTCCATTCTTTTTCTTTCAATTCATATTTATTCATTTGACACAAATTCTCCTATTTTAGTCGATAACGATTCAGAAATATTTATTAATGTTGCTAATCGTTCTTTATTTTCTATCGAAAATTGATTATAATCATTATCGTACTTTATTAATTCAAATCCATTTTCAATATTATCAGAAATTTCTTTTATTTCTTTTTCAGACATTAAAACTTTAATATCTAATTTCATTATTTTCATAATTTCTTTTTTTATTTCTAATATTTGTTCTTCAATTTTATCAGCAGCCTCTTTATTTTTATTATTTAAGATTAAACCAGCACCTAATAATGCACTTCCTCCTATGGCCCAACCTATCGGTCCAGCTAATGCTAGAAGTGCTTCCCCACCTACAATTCCACCTCCTCCTGCACCAGCTAATGCCCCAGCACCAGCCATAGCTGTTGGAACTACTTCTGCTTGATTAATCTCTTTTGTTACTTCTTCAATTTTATTGTCAAATTTTTTTATATTCATTTCTATTTTACCTAAACTAGTTTCAAATTCTATCGGTTTATTTGACAATTTTTGAATATAAGTACTAAAATTTTTAAGTATTTCAACAGCATGTAATTTTTTTTCATACAATGATTCAGAGTGATTTATAGTATTGGATAATGTTCTTTTATAATCTCCATACACTTCCTCTAAAACTTTTTTTGCTTTTTCTTTTAATTCTGAGTTAAACATATTTTTATCCTCCTATTTTTCTAATATTCTTCTTAAATCAATCAATTTTTTAAGATTTTCTTTAACTTCTAACAAATTTTTTTTATCTTTTTTTGTCTTATCTAGTTTATTTTCTAAATCCATTATATATTCTTTATAATCCTTAATCAATTTTTTGTATTCTTTTTTTCTTTCTTCAGTTACTTTCTTTTTTATTAATTTTATATCAAATTTTTCTATTTTAACATTATTATTTTTTAAAACAAATAATTTATTTCCCTTCACCTCAACACATCTTAAAACGTCAGTAAAAAAACATCCTGAATCCAAATTTATACAATTATTTTTAATGCTAATATTTTTTTGTGGAGTATGACCGTAATATACGATTTTTCCAGTATTATTTTTCTTATACCAATTATCTCGAGTCCATAACAAATATTTAATTTCTTGATCTTCCAAATTTTTAGAAAAATCAATTCCTGCATGAACAAATAAATGATTTTCACTTTCAACGATATGTGGCATTTTTTCAATAAAATTAAATAACCATTTTTCTTCATAGAATTTATTATTTTTCCAATATTCATCTGTTGTTTTTTCTTCTGTTTGATGTTCAAAAAAAGATTTTACAGTAACATTTCCACCATTATATAACCAATTTAAACGAGAGTTTTCATCACTTATTGATTCAAAAAGCATATTTTCGTGATTTCCCATTAAGTGAATAATATTATATCCTCTATGAATCATATCTTTATACCAATTATATAACTCAAAAGAAAATTTCCCTCTATCACAACTATCTCCAAGAATCAATAGTAAATCTTCTTTTTTCAAGTCTATTTTCGCTATTAGTTTTTCAAACAAATCAAATCTTCCATGAATATCCGTCAAAACAAAAATTTTTTGATAATCATTTTCTTTAATTCTTTTTATATTCAGTTCCATTTTTTCATCAACTTCCAAATTATTCAAATTAATTTTTATTTATAATTTAAGTTTTGTTAGTATTATACTTCAAATAAAAGATTTTTACAATTTATTTTATAAAAATAAATTGTGAGATATTAAAAAAATTAGGATTTACAAGACTATACAGTAAAAATTTTTTAAAAAAAAGTTTTGATTAAAATTAAATTTTTAAAGTAGCTAGTTCTATTTTTTATGCACTAATCAATTAATTTTAAATGTTGCCCTTTTCTTTTTTTTGTTGTATACTTTATAAATCATATTAGTTATTTACTTTGATTTTTCTGAGTTAATTAATCGTATTTTAAAATTTTTAAGTATTTATCACAAATAAAAAATAACAAATTTTCTAAAATTTAAATAGTTTGAGAAAATTCTAAATAAAGGAGTAAAAATGAACTACAAACTTGTATTAATAGATTTAGATGACACACTTTTTGATTATCCAAAAACTGAAGAGGTGGCATTTAGGAACACTTTCGAAGAATTGGGATTTTTTATGGAAAGTGAATTAGGTAATGAGAAAAAAGAAGAAATTTATGAGAAGATAAAAGATAGATATAAAGATGTGAATTTGCAGTTGTGGAAGGATTTGGAAAAAGGGGCTGTGGATAAGGATAGATTAAAGGTTGTAAGATTTGAAAAAATAATTGAGGAGTTTGATTTGAAATATGATCCGCATGAAATGAGCGAGCTTTATTTGAAAAAACTGGGAGAAGGGATTTTTCCATTTGAAGCAACTGAAAAACTATGTGAATACTTACATTCAAAATACAAAGTTGGAATTGTAACTAATGGAATAAAGGAAGTACAGCATTCACGAATAGAAAATTCAACAATTGCAAAATACATTGATAAAATTATCATTTCTGATGAAGTTGGTGTAAATAAGCCTGATAAACGAATATTTGAATATGCAATGAATTATTTTGAAATAATGGATAAATCTGAAGTTATAATGATAGGTGATTCATTAGGAGCAGATATAAAAGGTGGACAAAACGCTGGAATTGACACTTGCTGGGTAAATTTACGAAATAATGTGAATGATACTGGAATAGTTCCAAAGTATGAAGTGAGAAAGTTGGAAGAGCTGTTTGAAATATTATAAATTTTATATTGGAGTTATAGTTAATGCGAAACTCCTTTTAAATAACGAAATTATTTCAATTTTTTTCAGAGGTGAATAAAAATTTAGTATTTTTAAATAATTAAAGTATAATTTTTTTATGTTAGTAGACTAACGAAACTTTCATTTATTCGACTACGACTGTTTGACGATTGAAAGCAGAAGTTTTGGAATTAAGTGAATAAAAGGTCGTAGTCTAGCCATAGGTATTACGTAGTAATCTTTTCACAATTTTAATTATCAGGATAGCTCTTCACTACAAGATAAGGATTTGTGGCAACGAGCAATCCTGTAAAAAATATAATAAAAATAGTAAAAACTGTTATTAAACAAAATAATTTAATACTAAAATTCTATAAAAAAATAGAACTATGCTAAGGACAGAAAGTTTTAATTTTTTGCTAATCTGGCATATAATTCAAAATTTATTAAATATTTGCTATTTAAATCAAGAATAGTATTAGTATTTTAAAGTTTCTCCGTCTTCAGGAATATTTAATTTTTCATAAAAATTATGCTTAATGGCAAATTTTTTTAATTCTTTACGTGTCAGATATGCATGGTTTACAGCTTCCATATGTGTTGCCATAAGTTGTGCTTCAGGTAAAGTTTTATGTACTTTTAAAACATCATCAGCTCCCATAATTAATGGACCGCCTTCTATAAATTGATTGTTTCCTGCATTAATAATGACAACTTCAGGTTTATGTTGTTTTAATGTTTTTTCAACTCCACTAAACCACACAGTATCGCCTGATAGATAAAGAGTTTTTTCATTTTTATTCTGAAATATAACCCCACAGGATTTTCCAGCTCTTTCAAGCAATTCAGGGGTACTCCCATGTTGCCCTTCAACATAAGTCATTGTAATTTCACCAAATTTTATGTTTTCTCCTAAGATAAAGACATTTTTAAATCTTTGTTCACGTAATTTTTTTTCATCGCTCTCATTTTGAGAAAACAAAGTTATATTTTTATCAATAGTTTGAATAGCTGCTAAATCCCAATGATCAGCATGTAAATGTGTTACAATCACTGCATCAACTCCTTTTAAAATTTCATTTACTGACATTGGTAATTCCACTAGTGGATTTTTTGCAGTATTTCCAGACATTGGCATAGGTGCTATTGGTGGTGCGAATGATGGTAATTCACCTTTCTTTGATAACATTGGATCAATTAGAAAAGTTTTTCCTCCATAATTTAATTTTAAAGTTGCATTTCTTATTTGTGTTACTTCCATAAATCCCTCCAATAATATTTAAAATTAATTTTTTAATTAAATTATGATATAATTGTATCACTATTTTTTTTGTTCGTGAATAATTTAAAAAAAGCAAAAATGAAAAATTACTTTATTTTCAGAAGAAGGAGAAAAAATTGGATAGTGTAGATAAGACAATAGTTGATTTATTAAAGAAAAATAGCCGTATAAAAGTCAAAGAAATAGCACAAATTGTGAATATGTCAGCACCTGCTATTTCACAGCGGATTATAAAACTTGAAGAATCAGGAGTTATAGATGTATTTACAATAAAGATTAATTATAATGCTTTAGGAATGTCTATACATCAGTTTATACATGTTAAAATGATTCAGATGTCTCACAAAAATTATTTGAATTTTATTGAAAAATATTCTAAAAATGTTATAAATCATTATAGAATTTCAGGCGATACTTGTTATATGCTAGAAACACGCTTTAATACAAACGAGAAATTAACAGATTTTCTTAGAAAATTAAATATTTATGCAAATTATAAAGTAAATACTGTAATAAGTGTTTTAAAATAAATAAATAAATAAATAGAATGAAAAACTAACTTCAAATTTTATGTTGATTTAGATTACCCAAACACAAAATTTGATGTTTGAAATATTATAAATTTATTTAAAAATTTAGTAAATTTATAAGAAAAATAAAAATTTTTTGTAGTAAAATGACTAGAGGGTCAATTATCTGATATAAAATTAATTAAAAAGTGAGCTGTATTAATGAATTATAGATAAATTTTTATAAATTAAGTTTAATAAAAAATAAGTGAAAAAGGAGGATAATGTAGATGACTGAAAAAAGAAAAAGATTTTTATTTTTAATTATTTTTCTTTTGGTAAATAGTTTTGGGATTTCTGAAAATTTAAGAGATGAAAATTATTTTGTGCTAAAAAAAGATGAACAAAATTTGCAGGAAAGCAAAAAAGACAGTAAAAAGGAAGTTTTGGAAAATGAGCCTAAAATAGAATTGGACAGGGATATTTTAAATAAAGAAAAAAAATTAGAAAATAAAAAAGAGATAACTTCTCAGGAGAATAAGAGAATTGGGCTAGTACTTAGCGGGGGAACAGCGAAAGGGCTTGCTCATATTGGAATATTGAAGGTGCTGGAAGAGGAAAAGGTGCCTATAGAATATGCAACTGGAACGAGTATGGGAAGCATTATTGCGGGAATGTATAGTGTAGGATATACGCCGCAGGAAATAGAAGAAATAGCGATTAGTATGGATTGGATGGGGCTTTTTAGCGATAAAATCGAGAGAAAGGACAAGGGGGCTATAAGAAATTCAATTGAAGATAGAAATAGTACGGTAATTCCAATGAAAAATTTTATGCCAAAATTACCTAGTGGAGTCGTTGGAGGAAAAACTGCGAGTCAAAGGCTGAATGAAATTTTTTATGGAGCAATTGGAATACAGGATTTTAGGAAGTTTCCAAGAAAGTTTGCGGCAGTTGCTACTGATTTGGAATCTGGAGAAGGTGTTATGATTGATAAAGGCTCGATTGCAACGGCGATTAGAGAAAGTTTGTCATTGCCATCAATTTTTGCACCAATTCGGGATGGAAAAAGGCTTTATATTGACGGAGGAGTTACACGGAACTTACCTGTGCAGGATGTGAAGGTGCTGGGAGCAGATTATACAATTGGAGTGAATGTAGGAGACGGATTTACAAAAAGAGATGAGAATAAAATGAATTTGGTTGATGTAATTTCAGATTCGACAACAATTGCTGGAAGGCAGGAAGTGGAACGGCAAATTCGTATGCTTGACTTGTATATGAAACCAGATTTGGAAAAATTTGAGTCTTATGATTTTTCAAAGGTAAAAGAACTTATTGCGGCTGGAGAGAAAATTGCAAGAGAAAATATAGATGAAATTAGAAAATTATCAAATCCTGAACTTTTTGAAAAATTGGAAGAAAAAAGGAAAGAGTTTAGACGGACTTGGAAAGATGAGTATAATATTTCTGGAGTTGTAATAGAAGGTAACAAAAAATATAAAAAAGAATATTTTGATAAATTTTTGCCTAAAAAACTTGGTGTTTTAAGCAGGCTGGATATGGAAAAAATTGTTAATAATATTTATCAGAATGGTGATTTTACAACGGTTTATTACGAAGTGAAGAATAATGATCTAGTAATAAATGTTCAAGAAAAACCAAGCGATTATCTGACACTTTCGGGAAATATAAATAACGAGGACTTGGCAACAGTAAATGTTGGTTTTCAGGGAAGTAAAATTATAAATAACACGAATGTAAGATATTCAGTAACTGGAACGGTTGCAAATGAATACGGGGCAAGAGGTAAGGCAACTATGGAACTTGGAAAAGATTCGAAGGCCTTGATTTACAGCGAATTTGAATACAAACGTGACATTATAAAAAATCAAAAATACAATAACGGATATTTCAGCTTTGAAAACAGAAAATTCAAAATTGGAGCAGGAATTGGATTTGAAATGTATAAAAATCTGTTATTCTCAATTGGTGGAGGCTATGAAATTTCAGATGTGACAAAACATCAGAATAATGCTGAAAATGTAAGAAAAGCCTTTCCATATTATGAAGCTAAGCTAAATTATGATACAAGAGACAGCCTTAATTTTGCAACAAAAGGTATTTACTTTTTCTCAAATTATACTTTAGCAAACTCAAAAGAGGCTAAATTTAACTCATTAAATGCAGGTGGAGAAATTAATATTCCGATTGGAGAAAAAATAACAATTACTCCAAGAGTATCTTATTTGACAACAGATGGAAGCAATATTCCAGAAACTTACAGGCCAAAAATGGGAGGAATACGAACAGCTGATAATTCATTGGAATTTGCTGGAATGCCAGCAGATAAAATTCGTGGAAACAGTATTTTTATTGGAAGCCTGAAAGCTCAATATAATTTGTCAAAACTTGTATATTTAGATACAACTTATTCAAGGGCAAACATTTCTCAAAAAGCCTACAGCTTCGGAAATGAAGAAAAGGAAAGCTATAAATTTGGGCTTGGAGTGAAAGCCTTGTCAATTCCGCTTTACTTTGGATTTGCAAAAGTTCCGGGAGAAAGCTGGAGATACATTATAAACTTTGGATATTCGCCAGAATAATAATTTTGGGAATAGTAAGCAAAGTGAAAGAAAAATCTTTTTGATATTGAAAAAATATGATAGAATAAAATTGTAAAATTTAAAAAATACGAAAAATTAGGAGGAATAAATGAAAAAAATACCAGAAGCAGTTGGACCATATTCAGCCTTTAGAAAAGCAGGCGACTTTTTATATATTTCAGGACAAATTGCAATAAATCCTGAAAATCAGCAAATTGAAGCTGTTACAGTAGAAGAGCAGGCAAGACAAGTTCTTGAAAACTTGAAAGCAATCTTAGAAAACAACGGATTAACAACAAAAAACGTTATAAAAACAACTGTATTATTAGACAACATCAATGACTTCGCAGCAGTAAACAACATTTATGCAGAATACTTTACTGAACCATATCCAGCAAGATCAGCCTTTGCAGTAGATAAATTACCAAAAGGAGTTTTGGTGGAAATTGAAGCAATAGCTTATTTTGGAGAATAATTTTTAAATGAAATAGATGACTTTGGGGAAACTTGAAGTTGTCTTTTTTTATAGGATTTTAAGATAATTAAGGTATAATTTTTTTGTTTTAATAAACCGACGGAGCTTTTATTTGTTCAACTACGACTGTTTGACGACTGAAAGGAGGAGTTTCGGAGTTGGGCAAATAAAAGTCGTAGTCTAGCCATAGGTGTTGCGTAGCAATCTTGCCATACATTTTGATTCTCAGGATAAATCTTTATTGCAAGATAAGGATTTGCGGCAATGAGCAATCCTACGAAAAGAAAAAAGAAAAAAACTAATATTAAATAAAATAATCTAATACTAAATCCCGTTATGAAATAGAAACTATACTAAGCACAAAAAGAGTATAGTATGTAATTTAAACATTTGCTATTTAAATGGGTAATAAATAGTATTATACCTGTAGAAATACAAAATAAATAATAATGAGAAAGGAAAAAACTATGAAGAACATATTAGTAGGAGAAAAAAAATACGAAAAAGGAATTAGTTTAATTTCAAGTTTTTTAGGAAAAGAAGAAAATTTTGATAAAGATGAATTGGAGTATATAGAAAATAAAAAAGGAAATCAATTTTCTTGTATGTATTTTCTTTATTCGGATTATTCTAGACTGTCATCAGTAAATTTATTAATAGAAAAAAATATTGAAGAACATAGATTAAATTGCTATATAGCTGGGAAACTAAGAATACTCTCTACAGGTAGATCAAGTATGCTTGTTACTCACCCAACTCAAATGTTTGAAATGTTTATGTCTAATAATCCGGATTTTATAACATTTTTCAAAAATAATATAGAGATGATAATGCCTAATGATTATGATAGTGAAAAAAATAAATATGGATATTTAAAAAATGATTATGGATTATTTTTCTTAATTCGTGTAATTCTTCATGCAATAAGAGGAGATTTTGAAGAAGTGAAAAAAAGATGTGCTGCATATTTGGAAAAACCATTGAAAGACAGTTATTATAAATACGGAGAACTGCATTATGAATTTTTAAGTGCTTTGGCAGATAAAGATATTGATGGAATGAAAAAAGCAATAAATGGAATGATGGAACAGAAGGTGGCAAGAAAATTTTCAAATGATAACAATCCAAATTATGAATTTTACTTGCATGTATATGTCATAATATATGCCAAAATAGCCTTATATCATGGAATAGATTTAGAAATTGATAATGAAGTAGCACCAAAAGAATTAATAGATATAACACCTCTTGAAAAATATGAAGATCCGTATGATTTTATGAAAGATTTTGATTTGGCAACAGTAACTCCGAAAGAATGGAAAGAATGGAAAAACAGCTGGAATTTAAATTTTTAACATAAGGAAATTAACTAATTAAATAAATTATGAACTGTTTTTTTTTACATAATGTATGTACTTTTTAATTTTAATTCGTTATGTCACGTTTTTAGAATTTGTTCAATAAGAATGATTGAAAATCTTTGTTAAAAGTGATAAAATTATAGATATAATGCTAAAAGATAGATTAATTTAACAAATAAAAAATGAGGGAGATAATATGCTGCATGGACTGGCTATAATTATTTCAAGCTGGATAATTCCGTTTGAAAGGCTGCATTATCTGATAATTATTGTTTTGACAGTATCGGTACTGTTGTCGGATAAATCGCCGAATGCGATGCTTGCCTGGATTTTTACAATTTTTACATTTCCACTTGGTGGAGCGGTTTTGTATCTTTTGTTTGGGATTAACTGGAGAAGGAATAAGATAATTTCTAAGAAGATGAAGGGGGAAGAAAAAAAGCTGTATTCAAGGATTTTTAATTTTATGCAGCGGGACGTATCGGATATTTTTAGATCACAGGACTTTTTTTATTATAATCGTCTTGAAAATGTAGATGGAAACACAGATAAAATGACTGAAGCAGAAATAAAAGCTACGATACGGAATCAGATTGATACAATGATAAAAAATATTAATTTAGGCAGTCAGCAAAGTGAACTTGTAAAAATGCTGTATGAGGCTGAAGGGACTTTTTTGACCAATAATGATTCGTATAAATTGTTTTTTCATGGGAAAGAGGCATTTGATTCGATTATTTCTGATATAGAAAATGCAAAAAGTATGATTTATATGGAATATTTTATTTGGAAGGCTGATGAACTTGGGGAAAGAATAAAAAATGCACTTTTGAAAAAGGCTAAGGAAGGAGTTAAAATAAAATTGCTTTTTGACGGAGTGGGAACTTGGAAATTGCCTAGAAAATATAAAAAGGAACTTAGAAACGCTGGAATTGAGATAAGATGGTTTTTAGATGTTAAATTTTTTATTTCCAAGATGAATTATCGTAATCATAGAAAAATAGCGTTAATCGATAATAATATAGTGCATACTGGCGGCATGAATGTAGGGCAGGAATATATAGACGGTGGAAAGAGATTTGATAGCTGGAGGGATACAAATATTCGGATTACAGGAGAAATAATTGGACAGTATCTGGCAATTTTTGTTACAGATTGGCTAAACAGCGGTGGAAAAGACGATTTTATTGAAGATATAAAAAAAGAGGCAGTTCACGAACTGGAAGAGCAAAAACCAATAGATAAGCAAGAAAAACTGGAATATCTGATGCAGGTTTCCTCAAGCGGGCCTGACACAGAATGGACAACTTTGAAATATCTATATTCTAAAATGATTGCAACGGCGAAAGAGGAAGTGCTGATTCAAAGTCCATATTTTGTACCTGATTATGATTTGATTTCACAACTGAAAATGGCGGCTCTTTCTGGAGTGAAGATAAAGATAATGGTTACAGGAGTGCCAGATAAGAAAATGCCTTACTGGATAGCAGAAACTTATTTTGCGGAATTAATTGAAGCAGGCATTGAGATTTACCGTTATACAGCGGGATTTTTACACAGTAAAAATATTATTGTGGATGAAAAAATATCAACTCTTGGAACGTGTAACTTTGATATGCGGAGCTTTGAAATAAATTACGAGGTAAATTCGGTATTTTATAATGAAGAAATTAGTAAGGATTTGAAAGCACAGTTTACAAAGGATTTGGAAGTATGTGAAAAATTTGATGAGGCAAGATTAAAAAAGGTAACTTTTATGAAACGACTAAGAAACTCTGTGTTTAAACTGATTTCACCGATAATGTAAAGAATATGGCGGGTATAGGAAGGAGTAAAATGGAGAAGGATTTTACAAAGGATGGACTGATACTTTTAAATAAAAGCAAAGGGATAAGTTCGTTTGGGGCGATAAATCATCTGAAAAGAATGATAAAGGCCAAAAAAGTAGGACATGCTGGAACCCTTGACCCAATGGCCGAGGGACTTATGATTGTTATGATTAATGATGCTACAAAATTTTCTGACAGTTTGATGAAAAAAGATAAGGAATATTATGTGGAAATGGAACTTGGCTATAAGACAGATACTTATGATTCAGAAGGGACAGTTGTTGAAAAATATACTTCTGAAATTAATATAAGTGATTCTGAAATAATACAGGCTGTAAACAGTTTTAAAGGCAAGATAAAGCAAATTCCTCCAATGTATTCCGCAATAAAAATTGACGGTAAGAAACTTTATGATTTGGCAAGAAAAGGGATTGAAGTGGAAAGAGCCGAAAGGGATGTAGAAATATCAGAAATTAGAGAAATAAAGGTAATGCGTCCAGAGAAAAATTCAGAAAATGCTCAAAATATTAAAATTTCATTTTATGCAAAAGTTAGCAGCGGGACTTATATCCGTTCATTAGTTTATGATATTGGAGAGAAATTAGGAGTTTTTGCCACAATGACAAGACTTGTGAGAACTAAAATTGATAAATATGTTATCGAAGATGCAATTTCATTAGAAAAAGTTGAAGATGAAATTGAAAAATTGAAAGAACTTGTTCGAGGAAAAAAAGAAATTGAGTCTTTTTGGGCTACAAAGGATGATGTTGATATATGGGCTGAAAAAATTAGTGAAATAGCCAGTTTTGTAAAAATAGAGGATGTGCTGGATTATTTTGGAATAAATGTTTCTAACGAGAAGTATGGAAAGTTGAAAAATGGTATGACAGTTATTGATACGTTTAAAAAATTTGAAAACATAGATAAAGAAATCAGTGAAGTAAATGTGAGAGAAAATCAGAAATTTAAGGTATATGTGAGAAATAGGAGTACAAATATAAGAGAGTTCAAGGGAATTGTGAAAATTGTAAATATTAGAGGAGATAAAATCTATTTGAAGAGAGATAAATACTTTTTGTAACTTTCAGAACTGAAAAGTGGTGATAATGATATATGAAAAAATCAAATAAATATGTATTTGATATTGAAGTTTTTCCAAATTACTTCTGCATTGTCTTAAAAAAGTTAAATGATGACAAAATATTAATTATTGATTCGGATAATTTTAATCGTCAGAAAAAACTTTTGTATGACATAATTTCTAAAAATGTTTTAATCTCGTATGCAGGACATGGATTTGATGATATTGTGATTAATAACATTTTGAAATACAGGAATTCAAATGTAAGTAGAAATAAATTAAATAGCGAAATAAAAAAAATAAGAAATATGCCAAAAGATGAATACAAAAACGAAAACCACGAATTTTACTCTTATGATTTGGCTTATGAATATAACTTAAATCTTGGAGTAAAAGGGTTTGAGTTTAATTGTGGAGACAGTATTGAGGAACAGGATTTTGCCAATTTTAATTACGTAATTAAAAAAAATATATATGATGAAATTGTGGACAAAGTAATTGACTATTGTCTACAGGATGTACTGGCAACAGAAAAGATGTATAATTTTATAATAAAAGAAAAAAGCAACTGGGATGAAAAGGAAAATCTTTTAAATATAATTACAAATGGAAGCTACAGTAATAATATGAAGCTTAAAAAGAAAATAAAATATTTAAAGTATAATAATGACAAGCTAATAACTTTACTTTTAGATAATAGCTCTTCTAATTCTAGCCAGCCTGGAATAAACTATTCAAAAAGATTAAAAATGGATAATTATGACAATTATCTGCAAAAAAAAGTGTACAAATTATCAATTCAAAAAGATTACCTATATAAATGGCTACTTGAAAACAAACTTCTTCTTGAAAAGGATAAAAAAATAATAAAAAAAATACCAAGAGATTTGCTGTTAAATTCATCGTTTGCAAAGGAAGTGCTAAATAGATATAGAACAAGCATTGTAAAACGGATGAAAAAAAATTTTGAAAAAGAAAATATAGAAATGGTGGCAGTTTTAGAAAATAATATTTTTATAACAAATATAAATGATAAAATTCTTTATAAAATAAAAAATAAAATAGATACACAATATAAAAATATTTTTTATATAACAGATGTTGATAAATTTCTAAAAAATAAAAGTTCACTTTTATATAAAATAGGCAATGAAATTACAGGAACCAATGAATTTTACTACAGCAAGCTAATTATGCCAAGAAATCATATTTGGATATCAGAAGTTTTGAAACTATATTTTTGGGAAAAAAAAGAAATATCAGTGGCAGTAGAAGAAGTTTTTTCCAAAAATCCAGATATATTTTTCATATATGCTTCTGTTTATGAAGATATCTATGCCTGTGATGAAAACGGAAAGATAGACTTTGAAAGTAATGAAGTGCTGCATAAATTTAGAAAATATAGATTATATTTTTCAAAGACAGGATCACATAAGGCAGTCATGCAAAATCAGGAAAAATACTATGAAAAATATGGTTTTGGAGATATAAATAGCAATTTATATAAAATAAGAAAAGTTGAAACAAATTTAAAAGAGTTCACTAATTATGATGATATTGATTTAAATAGCTATATAGATTATGCTCAAAATTATATACAAAAGAATTTTATTAATAATACCGCTTTATAAAGGATATTTACCTTTATAAAAATTTTTTAGATAGAACGTATGAACAATGTTGCATACAAACTTGAGGTATGATATAATAAAAAATAGAAAAAAATAATAGTGGAAAAATAGGAGAAATATGCGGATTTTAGGGATAGATCCTGGTACAGCAATAGTGGGATACGCCGTTGTAGATTATGAAAATGGTAAATATGTACCACTTGATTATGGCTGTATTTTTACGGATAAAGATGAGGATATGCCAGTAAGGCTGGAAAAAATTTATGATGGACTGGAAAATATTATAAACCTTTGGAAGCCGACAGATATGGCAATTGAAGACTTATTTTTCTTTAAAAATCAGAAGACAGTAATAAAAGTTGGACAGGCTCGTGGAGTTATTACTTTAGCTGGTCAAAAAAATAATCTAAATTTATACAGTTACACTCCGCTTCAAGTAAAAATGGGAATTGCAAGTTATGGTAGAGCTGAAAAAAAGCAAATTCAGGAAATGGTAAAATTAATATTAAAATTAGAAAAAATCCCAAAACCTGACGATGCTGCAGATGCACTTGCTATCGCAATTACTCACATTAATTCCAAAATAGGATTTGGTGGTTTTGATAGAGGAGATAACATTACCAAAAAATTAAATAAAATTACTTCTAATCGAATAAAACTGGAAGATTACAAAAAATTGATGAAATAAATAGATTTGTATGGTAAAATAAACTTAAATAGAAAGAATGGTATATGAAATGAACATAGTTCTATTAAATCCAGAAATTCACGTAAATACAGGAAATATAGGAAGAACTTGTGTCTTAACAAACACAAAATTACATTTAATAAAACCTCTCGGTTTTGAACTGGATGATAAGAAAATAAAGCGTGCAGGACTAGACTACTGGAAAGATGTACAGCTTTTCGTATGGGAAAACTTGGAACACTTTTGGCAGGAAAACATCGAAAACAGCAATGCAAAAATCTATTTTGCAACAACAAAAACAAAACAGAGATACACAGATGTAAAATTTAATGACAACGATTATATAATGTTTGGGCCTGAATCACGTGGGATACCTGAAGAAATATTAAATAAATACAAGGAAAACAATATCACGATTCCAATGCTTCCGCTTGGACGTTCGCTGAATTTGTCAAATGCTGTGGCGATTGTGCTGTTTGAAGCTTTGAGACAGAATAATTTTGAATATTAATTTAAATAAATTTAGGAGATAAAATGAAACAATATCTGGATATGGTTAAGTATGTACTTGACAATGGAATAAAAAAAGAAAATAGGACAGGAGTTGATACAATTTCTACTTTTGCGTATTCATATAAAGTAGATTTGAGCAAAGGTTATCCACTTTTGACAACAAAAAAAATGTATTTTAACTCGATGTTGCATGAACTTTTCTGGTATTTATCAGGAGAAGAGCATATTAAGAACTTACGAAAAAAAACAAAAATATGGGATGCCTGGGCAGATGGGGAAGGAAGGCTGGAAACGGCTTATGGAAGATTCTGGAGAAGATATCCTGTACCTGAAATTCCATTAGATGGAGAAGTTTTTGCTGATGAGAATAATCCTTGGGTAACTAGAGAAGAAAATGGACAGCTTGTATTTGACCAGATTCAGTATATCATTGACACTCTAAAGGAAATGAAAACAAATCCTAATCATAAAAATGGAAGAAGAATGATAGTTTTAGCTTGGAATCCAGGAAATGCAACAATCAGTAAATTGCCGCCATGCCATTATACTTTTGCATTTAATGTTCTTGGTAATAAACTTAACTGTCATTTGACTCAAAGAAGCGGAGATATTGCACTTGGGATACCATTTAATCTAGCTTGTTATTCATTGCTTACAATGATGATTGCAAAAGAATGCGGATATGAAGTCGGAGAATTTGCTCACACAATAATTGATGCTCACATTTATGAAAATCATATTGAAGGGCTAAAGGAGCAACTGACAAGAGAACCGTTAAAACTTGCTAGAATAAATATAGCAGACAAGCCATTTAATGAATTGACATTCGAGGATATTACGTTAGAAGATTATGAAAGCCATCCTGTAATTAAATTTGAAGTTGCGGTTTAATCAAAAATTTATACTAAAACTTCTTTAAAACCTAAGTGAAAGTCAAATTAAATTTTTACTTGGATTTTAGAGTAGTTTTAGTATAAAAAATAAGATACAGCAGAAAGGTGATGTTGATGTTTAGCTTAATAGTCGCTGTTGGGAAAAATAATGAAATTGGAAAAAATAATCAGCTTTTGTGGCATATTCCTGAAGATTTGAAAAACTTTAAGAAAATAACGACAGGAAAGACGGTTATTATGGGAAGAAATACTTATAAAAGTATAGGTAGAGCTTTACCGAACCGAACGAATATAGTTTTATCTAGGAATTTTTTGGAAACAGATGAGAAAGTTAAAGAAGATAAAAAAAAATATGAAAATGAAACTACAAAGCTGGAGTTTTATGATGATTTTCAAAAAGTTATCGAAAAGTATAAAGATTTGAAAGAAGAAATTTTTATTATTGGTGGAGGTGAGATTTACAAAAAATCTCTTGAAATGGGAATTATAAAAAGGATTTATATGAGTCATGTTGATTTTTCTGATAATGAAGCGGATGCTTATTTTCCAAAGATAGATTTGGATAAATGGATAACTTTGACAGAAGAAAATCATGATGGCTGGAAATTTTGTATTTATGAAAAATTTAATGGATAGAATAAATATAAATTTAAAAAGGAGAAAATAATGCCTAGACTTAAATTTACAAAAGAAGTGGTGGTTGAGGCTGGATATGAGTTAATGAAAAAAGAAGGTTTTCAAAATGTAAGTGTCAGAAAAATAGCAAATTATCTGAAGTGTTCTACGGCGCCTATTTACTTTAACTTTAATACAGTAGATGAATTAAAGGAAGAAATTATAGACAAGTGTAAGGAAAAATTAAAAAAATACTTATATGGAAATTATGCTGAAAGAAAAATATTGAGTGGAGCAATTGGTTTTGTGATATTCGCTAGAGAAGAAAAGGAATTATTTAGGACAATTTTTCTTGATACAACAGAAAGATTTGAAAAACTTTATGAAGTAACACTTCGAGAGTTCTTGACAAAAGAAAATCTGCTGGAAAGTTTTCCTGCATTAGAGGAAGAAGAGGCTAAAAACGTCATAAATAAAATATGGTATTTTCTATTTGGTTATGCAACTATGCTTTGTACAAGACTTGATGATAATTATAGAAAAAATGAGACTAATGAAGTTATAGAAAATAAGATTTCCGATATAGTAAAACATTTTAAAATGCAAATATAACAAAAATTCAAATATCTGTTAATTTAATGTGGAAATTATAAATTAAGATTTAGTCAATTTTGGTTAATTTGATTTGATAAAGATTGGGTGTGATTTAAAAATAGTGGGAGAGAAAATGAATAAATATAAACTTTTAGGTTCTATTCTTCATCTTGTATACAGGATATTAAGTTTTATGACTAGAAAAGAATATTTTTATGCAGATGGCGTTAAAATAAACGAACCTAATATCATTGTTTTTTGGCACAGAAAAATTTTTACAGTATGTAATGCTACACGAATTATTGACAAAAAGGCTTCCATCGTAAGTGCCTCAAAGGATGGAGAAATCTTAGCAGAATTACTTAGAAGAGAAGGAAATGAATTAATACGAGGTTCGTCGAATAGGGACAATATAAAAAGTTTGAAAGAAGCTATGAAATATGCCAAAAAAGATTATACTCTTGGAATTGCGATTGATGGTCCGAGCGGTCCTATTTTTGAGCCAAAAGCGGGTGCAATTTTTATAGCACAAAAAACAGGAATGCCGATTGTTCCGGTCAGTTCTTACTGCAGTAAAAAATGGATTTTTAAAAATATGTGGGACAAACTTGAAATACCTGTTCCATTTTCTAAATGTGTTCATTATGTTGCAGAGCCATTTTACTTAACAAAGGAAACAACTTTAGAAGAGTCGATAAAATTAGTAAAAGAAAAAATACATCAGGCTGGAAATAAGGCATTCGAAATTTACAATGAAAAATATAACAAAAATAAGAATGTTGAATTTAATGAAGAAAGTTTTAAATAAAAAGATAAATTTTTAGATATTGATAAATTATAAAATTAGAGGGAGGAAAAATATGTCAAAAGCATTTTACATAACAACGCCAATTTACTATCCTAATGCGGCACCACACGTGGGAACAGCATATACAACAATAATTTGTGATGTTGTTTCTAGATACAAAAGATTAACTGGTGAAGAAGTTGGCTTTATGACTGGAGTCGATGAGCATGGGCAGAAAATTCAGGAAGCAGCTGAAAAAAATGGATTTACGCCACAGCAATGGGTAGATAAAATGTCTCTTAATTTCACAACTTTATGGGAAAAGTTAAATATTTCAAATACAGATTTTATGAGAACAACACAAGAAAAACATTTGAAAACTGTAAAAGAAATAATAAAGAGGGTGCATGACAAGGGAGATATTTATAGAGGAGAATATGTTGGTAAATATAGCGTTTCAGAGGAAACTTTTGTACCTGAAAATCAGCTTGTTGATGGAAAATATATGGGAAAAGAAGTCATTGATGTAAAAGAAACTTCGTATTTCTTTAAATTATCTAAGTATGAAAATGCACTGTTAGAACATATTGAAAAAAAACCTGATTTTATAAAGCCTGAAGGTAAGAAAAATGAAGTAATTGCCTTTATAAAACAAGGGCTTCAAGATTTATCAATTTCAAGAACTACATTTGACTGGGGAATACCATTAGAACTGGAAGAAGGGCATATAATTTATGTGTGGTTTGACGCTTTGAATATTTATCTGACAGGAGCAGGATTTTCGACTGATACAGAACAGTTTGATAAATTCTGGACTAATGGAACTGTAAATCATGTAGTAGGAAAAGATATTCTGAGATTTCACGCTATTATCTGGCCTGCGATGCTAATGTCGGCTGGGATAAAGTTGCCTGATACGATTGCAGCACATGGATGGTGGACTGTAGAAGGTGAAAAAATGTCAAAATCACTTGGAAATGTTGTTAATCCAGAGGAAGAAGTTGAAAAATATGGACTTGACGCTTTTAGATACTATCTGATGAGAGAGGCGACTTTTGGTCAGGATGCTGATTATTCTAAAAAGGCAATGGTTCAGAGAATAAATGCTGACTTGGCAAACGATTTAGGAAATTTGCTTAATAGAACGATTGGAATGCAAAAAAAATATTTTAATTCAGAAGTTGTATTAAATGAAGTTGAAGAAAGTTTTGATATTGAAATTAAGGAATTATGGAAAAATACATTGATTGATTTGGATAAGCATATAAATAATTATCAATTTTCTGAGGCATTAAAGGATATTTGGAAATTTATTTCAAGAATGAATAAATACATTGATGAATGTGAGCCTTGGAAACTTTCAAAGGATGAAAGCCAAAAAGATAGATTGTCAACAGTTATGTATAATTTAGTGGATTCACTTTACAAAATTGCAGTGCTTATTTCACCATTTATGCCAGAAACTGCACAAAAAATGATAAATCAGTTAGGACTTGAAAAAGATGTTACAAAATTACATTTAGATGATATAAAAGAATGGAAAAGTTATCCTGTTGGAAATCGGTTAAATGAAGCAGTTCCGCTGTTCCCAAGAATTGAATTGGAAGAGGAGCCAAAAAAAGAATACAATGAGGACTTGAAAATTGAAAATCCAATTACAATAGATGATTTTAATAAAATTGAAATAAAAGTTGTTCAAATTGAAAAAGTAGAGAAAATTGAAAATGCGGATAAATTGTTAAAATTCATTGTAAATACTGGAAAAGAGAAAAGGCAGATAATTTCTGGAATTGCAAAATGGTATCCAAATGAACAAGAACTAGTTGGGAAAAAAGTACAGGCTATACTGAATTTAAAACCAGTAGAATTAAAAGGAGAATTATCACAAGGAATGCTACTGACAGCAACTGAAAAGAAAAAAACGAAACTTATAATTATTGACGATGAAATAAAGATTGGAACTACTGTAAAATAATAGTATCAAAAATCAATATATTCTAGGTTTGTTATGTTCTAAGTAAAAGTGGGGGAAAATTTTTTTACGAATAGGAAATGTGATAAAAATATGAAAAAATGGATATATATAATGATTGCATCATTATTTTTAGTAGCTTGTTCAAAAACAGATAATGGTTATGATGCACTTGAAAGAGGACTTATTGGAATCCTTGAAAAAAAGGATTATGAATATATTATGAAAAATATAAATGAATCAGCAAAAGCTGGAAATGAATATGTTTACGGACTTGCCTATACCTATCTTGCTGAAAATGGAACTATGTTCTTTAACAGATACATGAAAAAAAGTAAAGGGCTTGCTGAATACTATCAAGCGCTTTTATTGCAGCAGACAAACGGAGACGAAAGCCAAATCATAGATCTTTTGGAAAGTTCTGCAAAACAGGGAAATGTAAAAGCTTATTATGTAATAGGGACTATATATGAAAATAAGCTTGAATTTACAAAAGCACAGGAATATTTGAAAAAAGGAAGAGATGCTAATGAAATTTATGCACTTTATTCTTATGAATACAACAAAAATTTGATGAATTTTTATAAAAGAATAGAGGAATTAAATAAAAAATTAAATGATGGAAGCATTTCAGTAGAAGAAAAAAAGGAACTCGGAACTTTAGTTTTGGAAAAAGTTTCTAATACTGAAAAAGCTTACGATATTTTAAAAGACTTTTTGTCTGAAAATTACTCGCCTGCACTTTACGCAAAAGCAAAATTGCTGGAAAATGATGATAAAGAAGAGGAAGCAGTACAAATTTACAACCAGATATTTTCACAAAATAAATATTATCTTGCAGCATTTGAACTTGCTTCACGGCTTGTAAAAGGAGAAAAAAATTATAATCTTGCATTAAAAATGCTGGAAGATACAAACTCAGATGAAGTCTTAATTTTAGGATACAAAGGGTTTATCTATGAAAATTTAAAAGATTTTGCAAAAGCTGAAGAATTTTATCAAAAAGCGGCTAATAAAAATGATATTGATGCAATGAATTATCTAGGTCGTCTATATGAGACTCAAAAGGAAATAAAAAAAGCAAAAAATATCTATAATAAAGCATATTTGCTAGGATCAATATCGGCTGGATATAAACTTGCTTATATTCTAGAAGATATGGAAAAAGAGAAAAATCCATCAAAAGCTGAAGAAAATCAAGTAAAACAAAGCAAAGAAGCAAAAAAAATACTAGAAAGACTTGCAAGTAGTGGAGATGATTATTCAATGGTTGATTTGAGCCTTTACTATCCTGAAACTGATAAAATGGTACGGACTCTAAATCTACAGGCTGCCGCAAAACTTAATACAACAGCTTTCTACAACTTAGGAGTTTATTACTATAATAAAAAAAATAAACAAAAATCAAAATTTTATTTTAAAGTAGCTAAAGAAAATGGTTATGATATTGGAGAAATTTTTGATGCTTACTTAGGAAACTAAATGAAATATTAGAAAGAGAGAATTATGAAAAAATATATCTTATTGTTGTTAAGTATTATTCTAATGACTATAAGCTGTGGAAGGGATGCTGTCGCTAAAAGAATGTTTGAACAGCATATGAAAATTATTCAATCTGGAGATATGAATAAGATAAAAAAATGGGATTCATCAATGAATGCTCCTGAAATTGGAATTGTACTTGAAGGATTTAAAAAAATTACCTACAAAATAAATAAAGTTGAGACAAAAGATAAAACAGCCACAGTAAATGTTACTATAAAGTACCCTGATTATAGCACTTTTGAAAATGAATTTCATAGTATGATTACTGAAAAATATAAATCTTCAAATATAGCTTCAAAATCAGAGAGTGATAAGATATTTATTCAAGAAGCAACTAAATTCTTTAATGAGAAAATAAAAGAAAACAAATTATCTTATAATGAAAAAACAATAAATATAATTTTGGAAAAACAAGGAAATAACTGGGTTTTAGATGGAGAAAAAAATTTAGAGTTTGTTTCTATTTTAACACTTGGATTAGATAAATAAAAATAATTTTTTTGACAGAAAATTCTAATAATTATGGTGTATAATTACGAAATTATATAAATAACAAAAATTTAAGAAAGAGGAGAAAGAGTACAAAATGAAAAAAATAATTTTAATGATGTCATTACTTTTATTATTTGTGGCATCTTGTGGAAAAGAATTTAGTGTTGATGTAGATGGGAAAGGAAAAGTTCCAAAATTTGAATTGAAGGAGTTAAATAGCAATAAAACTGTTGATAGTGAAAAAATTATGAACAATGGTAAAAAAACATTAATGATTGTTGCTGCTGAATGGTGTCCACATTGTAAGGAAGAGTTGCCTGAAGTTCAAAAATTTTATGATGCAAATAAAGATAAAGTTAATGTAGTAGTCGTATTTACAAATTCTCAGACTAATCTTGGAAAAACACAGACTTATGTGAAGGACAATGGATATACATTCCCTGCTTACTTTGATGAAAATGGTGCAATTACTCGTGGATTTGCAGTTGATGGATTTCCATACAATTTAAAAATAAATAATGGTAAAGTTGAAGAAAAACTTGAATTGCCAGTTGATTTTGATTCATTAACAGCTTCGTTTGCAAAATAGTCAATTTTTGAAAAATTGAAAGCGGAAGTCTTTACAAATAATAGAATATATGATAAAATATTTCTGAATTTATACTATGAATATAAGTTTGCCGCTATATTCTTGGTTTAAATAATAATTATTAGGAGGAAAACAATGGCATTAAAACCAAAAAAAGAAATTATTGAAGCATATGGAAAAAATGCTCAAGATACAGGATCTGCTGAAGTACAAGTTGCACTTCTTACAGACAGAATCAGTCATTTGACAGCTCACTTAAAAACACATCCTAAAGATGTGCATTCAAGAGTAGGATTACTAAAAATGGTTGGTAAAAGAAGAAGATTATTAAACTACATCAAAAATAGAAACGTTGATGATTATAGATCATTAATCGAAAAATTAGGAATCAGAAAATAGTAATTAAGATAAAAGAGCGTATTTTATGTATGCTCTTTTTTTAAAAAATAAATTTTTAAGGAGTTTAAGAATAAGATGAAATATAAAATAAGTGAAGAAATAACAGGATTTTTTGTTATTTTGATAAAAAAGATTTTGTCAATTTTTTCTCTTAAAACAAGATATAGAATTTTTGAAAGTTTCGGAATAGCAGCATATTATCTTATAAAAAAAAGACGTCTACTTACGATAGATAATATAAAAAATGCTTTTCCTGAAAAAAATGATAAAGACATTGAGAGAATTGCAAAAGAATCATATAAGACAATGGGAAAGATGATTATGACTTCTATTTTTTTGGAAGAGATTACACGAGATGGGAATACTGTTGTAGAAAATGAGGAGCTAATGAGACAGGCTTGTGAAAATAATGAAAAGGCTGTTTTAATTGTTTCGCTTCATCTTGGCGGATTTGAAGCTGGAAGTAAAATGAGGGATATAAGAAAGTTTTATGCTGTTTTTAGAAATCAGAAAAATAAAAAAATTAATGACTTGATGACAAAATGGCGTGAAGAGGGAGGACTTAATTCCTTGCCGTTACATGACAGCGATAATTTGAGAAAAGCAATAAATGAAAAATCAATAATTGCTCTTGCTTCAGATCATTATGGAAAAGATGTGGATGTAAAATTTTTTGGACGTGAAACAACAGGAGTTGCAGGACCTGTTTTGCTTTCTATGAAACATAAAATACCAATAGTCCTTGCGTATGCCGTGTTTGATGGAGATGTAATACGAGTTAAAAATAAGAAAATTATTGAAATAGAAAAGCAGGAAAAATTAAAGGAAACAATGCGATATAATATGCAAAAAATTTATCACGAATTTGAGGAAATTATCAGAGAATATCCAGAGCAGTATATGTGGCAGCATAAAAGATGGAGAAATAAGAAAAAATAGTGGAAAAAAAACGAAAAAATTATTTTTTCTAACTTGAATATGTGAAAAAATTATGTTAAAATTAAATGACGAAGTGTTTGGAGGAAAATATGAAAAAATATTTATGTCTATTTATTTTGTTGATTCTTATGAGCTGTACCAGCCTTACTGCCTCTGAAAAAAAAGTAACTCAAATTGAAGCTAAGACAATTAGTTCTCAAATAATGCAAGTTACAGAAGAGTTAAAGGATGCTGCCAGTTCAAATGAATATAATAAATTAAAAGAAGTTTTTTTACCTACATTTAAAAATAATATTATTGTAAAAAAAATGCAAGAATACGATCTTTCGGGATTGACATTTGTTTTTTCTGATGTTAATGTCGTATCTAAAAATAAGGCAAATAGTGTTATGGTAGTTAATTTTGCCACAGCAAGCAATTATTATAAACTAACTTGGAAAAAAACAAATGATAATACTTGGAAGATTTCAAATGTAGCTGAAAAAAAATAAGAAGGGAGAAAAATGAGCATATCAATAGCGATTTTGTTGATTGTTATTTTTTCTTTTTTAACTTTTTTTATAGCTTATTTTTTTGGGAGTTCAATTTTTAAGAAAAAATACGGAGATTTGAACGAACTGGAATTAAAAATCGTTGATGCTAAAAGAAGACTTGAAACATCAAAAAAAGAAGTTGAAAGAGAAATTGAATCGTTTAGAAAAGAAGAAACACTAAAAGTAAAAGAAGAATTGTTAAATGAGAAAAAAATAGCAGATGACGAAATAAAGAAAATGAAATCAGAACTTGCTACAAAAGAAGAAAGAATTGCCAAAAAAGAAGAAACTTTAGAAACAAAAATGGAACGTTTAGAAGAAAGAGAATCTAAAAATGAGAAATATCGTGAAAAATTGTTCCGAAGAGAAAAAGAACTAGAAGAAATGATTGCAAATGAAGAAAAAGAATTGGAAAGAATTTCAGAACTGACACAGGAAGATGCAAAAAAAATTATTTTAACTAAGCTGGAAAATGAACTAGATCACGATAAAGCAGTATTAATAAGAGATTATGAACATAATTTAGACAGGGAAAAAGATAGAATTTCAAAAAGAATTATTTCAACAGCAATTGGAAAAGCTGCTTCAGATTATGTTGTTGATTCTACAATTTCAGTTATTCAGTTGCCAAGTGAAGAAATGAAAGGTAGAATTATTGGACGTGAAGGAAGAAATATAAGAGCCATTGAAGCTGCAACAGGAGTTGATTTAATAATAGATGATACTCCTGAAGCAGTAGTACTGTCTTCTTTTGATGGAGTAAGAAGAGAAGTTGCCAAAATTGCACTTGAAAAATTGATTTCAGATGGACGTATTCATCCAACAAAAATAGAGGAAGTTGTAGCAAAAGCACAGCATGAAGTAGATGAAAGCATATTAGATGCTGCAGAACAGGCTATTTTAGAAGTGGGAATTCCAACATTGCCACGTGAAGTATTAAAAGTGTTTGGACGTTTGAAATTCAGAACATCTTTTGGGCAAAATATTTTACAGCACTCAATAGAAGTTGCACATATAGCTTCAGCTTTGGCAGCAGAAATTGGTGCAAATGTTGACATTGCTAAAAGAGCGGCATTATTGCATGATATAGGAAAAGCATTTTCACATGAGCAAGAAGGATCACATGCTATAAATGGTGGAGAATTTTTAAGAAAATTCTCAAAAGAAAGTGAAATTGTAATAAATGCTGTAGAATCACATCATAATGAAGTAGAGCAATTAAGCATAGAAGCTGTATTAGTACAAGCAGCAGATTCAATTTCAGCCTCAAGACCAGGAGCAAGACGTGAGACATTATCAAATTACTTGAAACGCCTTGAGCAATTAGAAGAAATTGCTAATAGTCATGAAGGAATTGAAAGTTCGTATGCAATTCAAGCCGGAAGGGAATTAAGGTTAATTGTTCATCCTGATAATATTGATGATGATAAAGCTACAATACTGGCTAGAGATGTAGCAAAAGAAATAGAAGAGAAAATGCAATATCCAGGACAGATAAAAGTTACTGTTATTAGAGAAACTAGGGCTGTGGAATATGCAAAATAAATAAAAATGAACTAAAAGAGAGCTTATCCATTAAAAATATCTTTTTTAAGATAATTTTTATTCAGGAGGCTCTTTTTTATAGTAAAGTAAACCTAAAAAGATTAAAATATCAAAAAAATAAATTAAGAAAAACTATAAAAAAATTATAATATGTAGTATAATAAATATTAGATAAATTTGAGATGCAAAGGGATGATTTTACATGAAATTTTTAATAATTGGTGATATTGTCGGTAGACCAGGTAGAACCACATTGTTTAAATATTTGGAAAAAAGAAAACAGAATTATGACTTTATTATTGTAAATGGAGAGAATTCAGCTGGTGGTTTTGGGATAAATGTAAAGATTGCAAAGGAAATGTTTGAGCGAGGAGCAGATGTTATCACTCTTGGAAATCATAGCTGGGATAAAAGAGAAATTTACGCTTATATCAATGAGCAAAAAAATTTGATTAGGCCAATAAATTATACGAAGGAAGCACCAGGAAACGGTTATACAATTGTTGAAAAAAATGGAGTGAAAGTAGCGGTTATAAATGCACAATGCAAAGTGTTCATGCCTCCAATTGCTTGTCCATTTTTGGCAGTAGAGGAAGTTTTACCAAAGATTAAGGAAGAAACGGATATCATTATTCTTGATTTTCATGGCGAAGCTACTTCAGAAAAGCAGGCAATGGGATGGAACTTATCTGGAAAAGTATCAGCAGTTTATGGAACTCATACACATACACAAACGGCAGATGAAAGAATTTTACCTGGAGGAACTGCCTATATTTCAGATATAGGTATGACTGGAGGACATGACGGTATTCTAGGAATGAATAGAAAAGAAAGTATACAAAGATTTAAGGACGGAATGCCAACAAGATATTCTGTATGTGAGGAAAACTTGAGAATCAATGGAATTGAGCTGGAAGTGAATGAAAAGACCGGTAGGGCAGTATCAATTAAACGTGTGAACATGGGATATGATGAAATATAAAAAAGGAAAATGAAAAAATGAAATGGATAAAAGTAAAAGTAGATTATTTTTCGGATAACTTAAAAGAAACTAAGACAAAATTAGTAAATATGTTTGATGAAATTGGAATTAAACAGATAGAAGTTATTGATTACTTTTCTGAAAATATACTGGATTATAATGCTAATTTTGCAATAAAAAATGATGTTTGGAGTATAATAGGATATGTTGTTGATAACAGATTTGCAAATACAAAATTAAATATTATTTTTAATAATTTAAAAGAATTTCAGAATTCAGATGCGGAGTTTATGTATGAAATTTATACAGCTAAATGTAATGACGAAGACTGGCAAGATGAATGGAAAAAATATTTTCATACTGTAAATATAACTGACAATATTGTTATAAAGCCAAGTTGGGATAAGTACGAAACAGAAAATAATGAAATTGTAATTGAAATTGATCCAGGGCTTGCCTTTGGAACAGGAACGCATGAAACGACTTCATTATGTGTAGAATTTTTAGAGAAATATTCTAAAAATAAAAAGAAATTACTGGATATAGGTTGTGGCTCCGGTATTTTGATGTTAATTGGGAAAAAATTAGGTGTGAAAAAGGTTGTTGGAATTGATATTGATGAAAAAGTTCGAGATGTTGTTTTGGAAAATTTTTCTAAAAATGATATAAATGATAATTTTGAAGTGATAATTGGAAATTTGGTAGATGATGTCAGTGAAAAATATGATTTAGTTGTGTCAAATATTTTGGTAGATGTTCTGGAAAAATTGCTTGAAGATATAGAAAAGATTTTGGAAAAGAGTGCAACTATTATTTTTTCTGGAATTTTGAGTGAAAAAGAAGAGATATTTGTAAATAAAGCTGAAAATTATAACTTAGAACAAATCGACAGAAAAGAAAAAAACAACTGGGTATCGCTTGTTTTCAAATATAGAAAGTAATTAATTTAAAAGTTTAAAAATCTTGTTATGTTTATACAAAGTAATCTAAGTGGAATAGTCGAAATTTTTAATCTTGAATTTTAGAATAATTTAAAAAGGAAAAATAGAATAAAATTAATAAATAGAAAGTAGGAAGAATATGATAATTGCTATTGATGGTCCTGCTGGAAGCGGAAAAAGTACCATTGCAAAATTGATTGCAGAGGATTTGGGACTTGTTTATCTTGATACAGGAGCAATGTATAGGCTTGTTACGTTAAAGGCTTTAAATGAAGGAATTTTGGGTAATTTAGATAAAATCGTAAAAATGCTGGATGATTTGAGAATTGATATTAAAAAAAATGGATTTTATCTAGATGATACAAATGTGAGTGAGGAGATTAGAAAACCTATTGTTTCGGAAAATGTATCCGATATTGCAGCGATACGTGAGGTTCGTGAAAAAATGGTCGATTTACAGAGAAAATTTTCAGAATCGAAAAATGTTATTCTGGATGGGCGTGATATTGGGACAGTTGTTTTTCCAAATGCGGATGTAAAAATATTTTTGATTGCAGATGCTAAAGAAAGAGCGAATAGACGTTATAAGGAACTTGTTTCAAAAGTGGAAAATGTTAAAATTGAAGAAATTTATGAAAATATTTTGAAAAGGGATAAAATTGATTCAACAAGAAAAGAAAGTCCGCTAAAAAAAGCTGATGATGCAATTGAAGTAGATACAACTTCTAAAAATATTGAGGAAGTAAAAAATGAAATTTTATATATAATTAAGCAAAAAAATAAAATCTAAAATCTTATTTTAAGTATATATATAATAACATGAAGTTTAATAATTGTTGTGAATTTGATTTCTTTAAAATTATAAAATCCATAGAATAATAAAAAAATGAAAAAAAATCAAAAAATTTAAAAAAAACACTAGACAAATACTGAAAATAGTGTATAATAGTCTAGTACTTTAAAAAAAAAGAATAATTTGGAGGATTGATTAATATGTCAAAAAAAGAATTTGTAGATGCTTATGCAAAAGCTACAGGAGAAACTAAAAAAAGAGCAGAAGAATTGGTAAACCAATTTTTAGAAACTGTTGAAGAAACATTATTAAAAGGAGATTCTGTTCAATTTGTTGGATGGGGAACATTTGAAGTAAAAGAAAGAGCAGCAAGAACAGGGATTAACCCTCAAACTAAAAAAGAAATTAAAATACCTGCAAAAAATGTTGTTAAATTTAAAGTAGGTAAAAAATTGGCTGATAACGTAGCAAAAAGAAAATAATTTTTGTTTTTTAAATTAATGAAAGGCTATTTCTAAATGTAAAATCATTAAGAGATAGTCTTTTTACTTAAAGAAAAATTAAAAAATGAGGAAAATATGATTTTATATAATTTATTAAGAATTTTACTATATTTCATAATATCTATTCTAGCAATATTCAATAAAAAGTTGTTAAAATTTTTTAAATCACGTCTATTTCAAAAAATCGGAAATGATAATTTTCTTAATGACAATGAAGAGGCAATACTTATCCATTTCTCGTCAGTAGGAGAATTTAATCTAACACAGGAATTAATTGAAAAAATGCTGAAAGATAGTAATCGGAAACTAATTCTTTCTGTTATGACCGATACTGGATTTTCAACAGTTAATAAAAAATATTCTGCAAATGGAAATGTTAAAATAATTTATTTTCCACTTGATGATTTTTTTACAGTTCATAAAATTTATCAAAAATATAAAATAGAGAAAACGATAATCATAGAAACTGAAATATGGCCAAATTTATATTATTTTGCCTCAACAAATGGAGAACTGATTATTGTCAATGGAAGACTTACTGAAAAGAAATTGAAGTCATATTTAAAATTTGGATGGCTTATAAGGAAAGCATTAAACCATGCTACAAAAATAATGGTACAAAGTACTTCAGATAAGGAAAGATACGAAAAAATAGGAATTGACAAGGACAAAATTAAAGTTTATAAAAATCTGAAATATTCGATTAAATATAATAGAATCACAGAAGAAGAGATAAAAAAATATAACGATACAGTTATAGATAAAAATAAAAAAGTGATTGTATGTGGAAGTACACGTCCGAAAGAAGAAAAAATTTGGTTAGAAGTATTTAAACAGATAAATGTTGATAACGAGTATCAATTAGTACTTGTACCAAGACATTTGGAAAGAATAGGTGAAATTGAAAATATTATTTTGGAAAATTTTTCAAAAGATGAATATTTATTAATTACACAAATTGAAAAAGATAACAAAAATAAAGATTATAAAAAAATAATTTTAGTTGATAAAATGGGAATTTTAACAGATTTATATCAGATGGCAGATTTTGTATTTGTTGGAGGAACTCTCGTCGATATTGGTGGACATTCGATTTTAGAGCCACTGTATTATGGTAAAAAGCCAATTATTGGAAAATATTTTCAGAATATAGAAGAGATAGTGAAAGATGCTAAGGAATTAGGTTTTATTGAAATTGTACAAAATAAGGATGAGATTATTGAGTACTTGAAAAAATCTGAAAATGTTGACACAGGAGAATTTTTTGAAAAAAATAATGAAATTGATAAAATTTGGAAAGAAATTTTTGATTAATTATTATTTAGAATTCCAATTTTTGTTGGAAAATAATTGAATAAATAAAAAAATAAGGAAAGTAATAAAATGAAAGATACGAATAAAATTAAAATTATAGGAAAAAATGGTCAAAAAATAGAGATTACAGAAGCTGAACAAGAGCAACGAAAAAAAATAAAAAAAGTAAATGATGAATTTAAAAAAATTAATGCTGAAAAAAGTAAAATGATAAATGAAAAGGAAATTTGGAAATATTTCTTTGAAAAACCTAAAAAAAATTACAATAAATATATGTGTGAAATGCTTGAATTTCCTGAGTATCTAATGTATAATAATGAAAGTGTAGATAGTTATCGTGGAAAATGGAGTGAATTTTTTCAGAATGATAACAATATATATCTAGAAATCGGTTGTGGAAGTGGAAATTTTACTGTAAAAAATGCACAGAAATTTAAAGATAGAAACTACATTGCTTTGGAATTAAGATTTAAGAGGCTTGTTTTAGCAGCTAAAAAATCTAAAAAAAGAAATTTGAATAATATTCTCTTTATAAGAAAAAGAGCAGAAACAATATTGGATTTTATTGGAAAAAACGAAATAACAGGAGTTTATGTTAATTTTCCAGATCCTTGGGAAGGTGAAGAGAGAAAAAGAGTTGTAAGTGAGGATTTATTTTCGAGGCTAGACATAATTTTAAAAACAGGTGGAAAATTATTTTTTAAAACAGATCACGAACAATATTATGAGGATGTTCTAGAATTAGTAAACAGTATTGATAATTATAAAGTAATTTATAGAACAAGAGATTTACACAATTCAGAAAAGGCTGAAGAAAATATCAGGACAGAATTTGAAGAAATGTTTTTAAGTAAGCATAATATGAATATTAAGTATATTGAAATTGAAAAAGTTAAATAAATTTTAGTTTTAAAATAAAATATTGAGAGGAGAGAGTAAGAATATTTTTTAGAAATATATGTCTAAAATTCTTATGAAAATTATGGAAAATAAAAATACTTATAGTGAATTGCTGTACAAATCGAATCCATTTAATTATACTATACCATCTCTGTTAGAAGCACATGGGAAATTATACGGATTGAATCCTAAAGACTCAAGAAAGGCAAGAGTACTAGAATTAGGTTCATCTTTTGGAGGGAATATTATTACTCAAGCGCTTTATAATCCTGAAGCTGAATTTATTGGTATTGATTTAACAGCAGAACAAGTAAAAAAAGGAAATGAAGTTATTGAAAAAATTGGATTACAAAATATTAAACTTATTGAAAAAAATATTTTGGATATAAACGAGGATTTTGGAAAATTTGATTATATTATTGTTCATGGTGTATTTTCATGGGTTCCTGAAATTGTAAAGGAAAAAATTCTTAAAATATGTAATGAAAATCTTACAGAAGAAGGAATTGCATACATTTCTTACAATACATATCCAGGATGGAAAGAACCTGATAAAATTAGAGAAATGATGCTTTATGCTAATAAATATTTTCCAGAAATTTCACTTGGGGACAAAAATCAACGTGGAAAAGCCTTTATATCAATTGTAGCTGAAGAAATGAAAAGTTATACAGATATTTTTGAGAAAAAAGGAGATTTTATTAGACAAATTGAAGAAATTTTGAATATGCAAGATTATTATGTAGGTCATGAATATCTTGAGCATTATAATAATCCAATGTATTTACATGAATTTGTAGATTTATTAAAAGATCAAAATTTACAATATGTCTCTGATGTAGCATTAAGATTGTCAATTGGAAGTATATACAATCAAAGTACAGTTGAAAAATTACAGCAATTATCTCAAGGAGATCCTGTTATAAAAGAACAGTGTATTGATTTTATACTTGATACAAAATTTAGACGTTCAATAATATGCAAAAAAAGTCAAGCAGAGAAATTGAACTTTACAGAAAGTTTTCCGAATGAAATAATAGACTCCTTTTTATTAACATTGAAATTTACAGAAGAAGAGCTAAATACATTAAATGAAGAAAATATAAAATTAATTATGCTTGAACTTGTAAAGAAACCAAATCAAAGTTTTATGATTAAAGATGCTATGGAAATTTGGAAAAATTTAGTAAATTCTCAAGATAAAAGTGAAGAAAAAACTAATGAGGTTCTTGGTAATTTGAGAAAATTTGTTTTAAATGGGATGATTAATGGTAAAATTAAATTTTATTGTTCTGAAATCGAAACTGTAATGTATGAGGAAAATAAAGTTTATATACCAGAAAAATTTAGAAAATATTTAAAGACACTTATTATAGGAGAAGGTGCAAATATAATAGGAATCTCAAATTCAAGAAATGAAATTATTAACGATTTGAATGATGTGGATGTTATTGTGTCAGATATTTTGTCAGAGCCTAAGACAGAAAAGGAAATTATTGAAGAATTAGCAAAAACGACTATTTATAGAGCAATGCCAGATGGTGAACCAATAGAAGTAGAAGCTTCGGAATATTTGCCTGAGAGTTTAAAAAAATTTGAATTTTTAGGATACTTTGCAGAAAAATAAGTATATAGAAAAATGTGGTAGGTAACAAAAGTTTATCACATTTTTTTATTTCAATATACTGATTTGATTATTATAGTAAAACTAGTTTAAAACAGAACTCAAAAATTATGACTATTTTACTCAAACCCTAAATTATATAATTTCTATCAGTTCAATTTTAAATGGGTTCGAGTATAATTTGTCTCAGACTAAAGATTGAATTTATTTGAATTTTATAAAAAAAAATTAAAAAAAATTAAGAATATTTTTAAATAAAAAATTTTCATAGACAGAATAAAAAAAACATGTTATAATAAAAAGTCTAAGGATAATTAAGTAAATTCAAAGTAATCTGATGCTTAATAAAATAAGATGTAATATATGTAGTTATATTGTTTTAATAGCAGATTACAGGTTAATAAGGTATAAGTTTGATTTTTTCAATATAATAATGAGGAGGGGAAATTATGAAGGAATTACAAAGATTTTTAGAATTGGATAATATAATTAAATTTTTGAAAACTAATTTATTTAAATTGTTAATAATTTTTCTAATTATAAAAATTGGAAAAATATTTAAGACTAGAATTGAAAAAATTTTGAAAATTATAATGGAAAAGTCAAATGTTGATAGAAGTTTAGCTTCATTTTTACTTTCAATTTATTCTATTTTATATTATTTTATTATAGTTTATTCTTCTATTGGAATTCTTGGAATTAACACATCTTCCATCACAACTTTTCTAGGAGCGGCTGGGATAATTTTTGGGATTGCTTTTAAGGAAACTCTGGGTAACTTTTGCGGTGGACTTATAATTCTTACTTTTAAGCCATTTCGAGTTGGTGATACAATTGAGTATAATAATTATATTGGTACGGTTAAAAAGATTGAGCTTTTTTATACAAAAATGTTAAATCCACAAAATGAGCTTGTAATAATTCCAAATGGAATAGTTACAAATACAGAAATTCGGAACATTAAGCAAGATGGCGAACGTAGGCTTGATTTAGAAATTGGCGTTTCGTATAAGAGTGATATTCAGAAAGTAAAGAAGATCTTAGAAAGAATAGTGAAAGAAGAAACGATGGATGAAGTAGAAGAAACTAAAATAAAAAATAACTTGCTTGCAAAAATTCAGAATACAATTCTAGAAAAAAAAGAAAAAAGTAAAGTTAATTTGTTTTTTGCAATTTTTTCTAGGAAAAAAATGAAAGAAGCTGAAGATAATGCAAATAATGGAATTACAGAAGAAGTTGATGAAATTAATGAAAGTGTACAAAATAGCACATTATCAAAAAAAGATAGAAACAAAAAGATGATTTTAGCTTCAAAGGGTTCTGTTATTGGGGTTGGAAAATTAGCTGAATCTGCGATAATTTTCTATATTTATGTTTATACTCGTTCAGAAAATTATTTGAATCTTAAGCTAAAATTAAATGAAAAAATTAAGATTGAGTTTGATAAAGCTGGAATTGAGATACCTTATCCACAAATGGATGTACACATAAAAGAATTTGAAAATAAGATGTAAAAAATATTTAATCTAAATATTTTTAATTTTATTAATTTAATATAAAGTAGTTAAAAATAATAGAAAAATATAAAAGGAGAAGTTATGGAAATAAGGAGATTTTTGAATGACAATGCGGTACAAAGTAACTGTTATGTGATTTCTTATGGCAACGATTGTTACATTGTTGATCCTGGTCAGGAAAAGATGAATGAAGTTGTTAGTTATATTAGTGAAAATAAATTAAATTTATTAGCAATACTTCTTACTCACGGGCATTGGGATCATATTTTAGGAATACCATCTATATTAGAATATAAAAAAGTTCCAATTTATATAAGTGAAGGCGGATATGAATTTTTATTTAATCCTGAATTGTCACTTTTTGTTTGGAGAGAAGGAAAATTTGAATTAGATAAGGAAAATATTCAAATTATAACATTGAAGGAAAATGATAAAGTTGGAAAAGAAGGAAAAGTCCTTGAAAGCTGTTCAGAATTTAATTTTGAAATAATTGAAACGCCAGGACATAGTAGAGGGGATATTTGTTATTACGATAAGGTTAACAAGATATTGATTTCTGGAGATACAATGTTTCAAGGGACTTATGGAAGAGTAGATTTGCCAACTAGTAATCCTATTGAAATGGGAAAATCGCTAAAGAAATTATTGGCATTGGATGAAGATATCAAGGTTTATCCAGGGCATGGTTTTGATACTACCATTGGTCAAGAAAGAAGATATTACTAAAGTTATGATTTAAATAGTAAGGAAAAAAATGAAAATAATAGTTCAAAGAGTAAATTTTGCAGAAATATTTGTAAATAATAAATTTAAAGGGAAAATTCAAAAAGGAATAGTTGCATATATTGGAATTACTAATGGAGATTCTGTAAAGGATATTGATTTTTGCATTGACAAATTGATTAATCTGAGAATTTTTGATGATGAAAGTGGTAAACTAAATTTATCAGTAAAAGATATAAATGGAAATCTTCTAATTGTAAGTAATTTTACAATTTATGGAAACACGAAAAAAGGAAGAAGACCAAGTTATACTGATTCGGCACCAGCTAGTGAAGCTTATGAAATTTATAATCTTTTTGTAAAAAAACTGGAGCAGACAGGAATTAGATTTGAAACTGGGGAATTTGGACAATATATGAGAATTGTTTCTGAAAATGACGGACCTGTAAATTTGATAATTGATTCAAAATAATTTTAGAGAGGAGAAAAAATGATAAAAAAATCAACATTTACTATGGCATGTATGCTGATGACAGTAGGATGTGCTAACTTACAGACAAATGAAGCAAATAAGGGGAAAATTGGAGAAAGAAGTAATGATGACCTTTCATCAAGAAATAATTCAGAAAGTGAAGATATTACTATTGAAATTGTAGGAGGGAAGAAAGAAAAAGTAGAAAATAACTATTCTGCTCCAAACAATAGGTCAGAACAAAAAAGAAGCGCATATAAAAGTACAGATACAACTAAAAAGACTGAAAAGTATAGCGAGTTAAACGAGAAAATAGATGACCTGAAAGTAACAAAGTTATTTGATGAAAATAAGCTGGTAGATCGTTCAATGCCAAATTCGCAGCTTGTATTACAAAAATTATCTGAATTAAAGAGAAAACATCAAGAAATATTGTTAAATGGTACTTTCAGTCAAAAAAAGACAGTAGAGCTTCAAAACCAACTATTAAAGACATATAGTAATTGGAAAGGAACAAAATATTCGCTTGGTGGAGATTCAGAAAACGGAATAGATTGCTCAGCATTAACACGTAGAGTTTATCGGGAAGTATATGGATATGAGCTGCCAAGAAGAACTGTGCAGCAGGTAAAAGTAGGAGCTCATGTCTCAAAAGAAGATTTGAAACCTGGAGATATTGTATTTTTCAGGCCAGAAGAAAAAAATAACCATACAGCAGTTTATCTAGGAGATACACTTTTCATAAACGCTTCGTCATCTAAAGGAGTTGTAATTTCTACTTTGGAAAACACTTACTGGAATAAGTATTTTAAATATGGAGTAAGAGTAAGAACTGTTTAATAAATTTTAGAAAATATGTATTAAGTTTTGAGTTTGATACATATTTTTTATTATTATTTTTATATTGAAAAAGAGATGAGAATAGTGTATTATATATGTATTAGAATTAGGGTAATTTGAAAAATAATAAAAATTTAGATACAGAGCCTTAATCAAAAAAGTTTTTAGGAGGAAAAATAATGAAAAATTACAAAGTAGCAATTGTTGGGGCAACAGGGCTTGTTGGAAGAACATTTCTAAAAGTTTTAAAGGAAAGAAACTTTCCAGTAGAAAAATTATACCTTTATGCTTCGAAAAATTCAGCTGGTAAAAAAATTGAATTTAATGGAGCAGAATATACTGTTATTGAACTAAAAGATGACACAATAGCTGATGATATTGATGTGGCTTTATTTTCGGCTGGTGGAGGAGTATCACTTGAATATGCTCCAAAATTTAAGGCAAAAGGTGCAGTTGTTATTGATAACAGCAGCGCTTGGAGAATGGATAAGAATATTCCGTTAATAGTTCCTGAAGCAAATCCAGAAGCACTGGAAAATCATCAAGGAATCATTGCAAATCCAAATTGCTCAACAATTCAGGTAATGCCTGTATTAAAAGTTTTACAAGAAAAATATGGATTAAAAAGAGTAATCTATTCAACTTATCAGGCTGTGGCAGGTTCTGGACAGAGAGGACTTGATGATTTGGAAGCTAATCTAAGAGGGGAGCCTTCAAAAGGATATCCGCATCAAATTGCATTTAATACATTGCCACATATTGATGTTTTTTTAGATAATGGATATACAAAAGAAGAAGAAAAAATGATTAACGAAACTAGAAAAATATTAAACTTGCCAGATTTAAAAGCAACTGCGACTTGTGTGAGAGTACCAGTTAGATATGGACATGCAGTATCTGTAAATGTCGAATTAGAAAGACCATTTGAATTAGAAGATGTAATTCGTGCGTTTGAGGAAAAAGAAGGAGTTATAGTACAAAATGATGGTAAGAATAATGTTTATCCAATGCCTATAAATGCTCAAGATACTGATGAAGTTTATGTTGGAAGAATCAGAAGAGATTTTTCAGCAGATAATGCCTTGAATTTATGGGTTGTAGCAGATAATATAAGAAAAGGTGCTGCTACAAACACAATTCAAATAGCTGAAACTTTAATAAAAAAAGGAGCATTATAATAAAATATGAAATTTAGTACAATAAGAAATAAAATATTAATATTATTAGTTTTTGTTGCAACTTTCATAACAGGCTATAGTGATGACATAAAGTTGGGATGGAGTGTGGATATGCTCCTTTCAACTGGTTTCAAAATGACGCTAAAAATGGTGCTATAAAAGTTGATGGAGGTTATTGTGGGGGATATGACGTTGAAATAGCCAAAGTTATTGCAAAAAAATTAAATAAAAATCTGGTAATTGTAAAAACGAAATGGGAAGCATTGCTTGGTCCTGCACTGACTTCTGGAAAAGTTGATTTAGTTATAGCGGGAATGTCTGCAACGCCTGAAAGACGTCAAAGTCTAACATTTTCAAAACCATATTATGAATCAGATTTAGTAGTAGTTGTGAAAAAGAATGGAAAATATGCAAACGCCAAGTCGATTAATGATTTTGTGGGAGCGAAAATTACAGGGCAATTAAACACACTTCACTATGATGTTATTGATCAGATGAAAGGTGTACAGAAGCAAACTGCAATGGAAAGTTTTCCAGCTATGATAGTAGCATTAAATTCAGGGAAAATAGATGGATACATATCAGAAAGACCGGGAGCTATGGCGGCTCAGTTTTCAAATCCTAATTTAAAATTCATTTCATTTGATAAAAATACAGGATTTAAATACGATACAGAAGAAGTGAATGTAGCTATTGGAATGAAATTAGGAAATACAGAGCTGGAGGGAAAAATCAATAAAATATTAGATGAAAATTTAACTCCTAAAGTACGTCAACGTATCATGGAAAAGTCTATACAAAATCAGCCAAATGAAGCCTCACGTTCATTTTTTGGATGGGTAATATTTTTTATTAAAAACGACTGGATGACTTTTTTGAAAGGTACACTTTCAACACTGTATATTTCAATTACGGGTACAGTAGTTGGATTTTTCATTGGATTACTGGTTGCATTATTAAGGTATTCAGAAGCAGAAATTGATGGACAGTCTCATAAGTATAAAAAAACTGGCTTAAAATTCTTAAACTGGCTTTCTTCAATCTATATTGCTGTATTTAGAGGAACCCCAATGATAGTGCAGTCAATGGTAATTTATTATGGATTATCACAAGTATTTCATATTAATCTGTCACCAATGGTAGCGGCACTGTTTATTGTATCAATAAATACAGGTGCATATATGAGTGAAATTATACGTGGAGGGATTGATTCCATTGATAACGGACAGTTTGAAGCGGCAAAAGCTATTGGAATGACGAATTTTCAGTTGATGCAAAGTATCATTTTTCCACAGATGTTTAGAAATATTTTACCAATGATTGGAAATGAGCTTATTGTAAATATTAAAGATACATCTGTATTAAATGTAATAAGTGTTACTGAACTGTTCTTTATTTCAAATTCTGTTGTGGGAACTTACTCACGTTATTATGAAGTATTTATTATAACAAGTGTGATTTACTTCTTCTTAACATTTACATTATCATTAATTTTAAAACAAATCGAAAAACGAATTGACGGGCCTCAACATTTTGAAATTTTGGATGATTCTAATGGGGAGGAGAAATAATGAGTAAAAAAGTTATTGAAATAAAAAATATTAGAAAAGATTTTGGAAAGAGAACAGTTTTAAAGGATGTAAACTTTGATGTTTATGAAAAGGAAGTTGTAAGTATAATTGGTTCATCTGGAAGTGGAAAATCAACACTTTTAAGATGTATAAACTTACTTGAAAAGCCTACTAGCGGACAAGTCTTAATTCATGGAAAAGATGCAATGGCAGGAGATGTGTCGCTTGTTACATTGCGGGAAAAAGTAGGAATGGTATTTCAGCAGTTTAATTTGTTTAATAATTTAAGTGTTTTAGAAAACTGTGTAATTGGACAAATGAAAGTTTTGAAAAAGTCAAGAGATGAGGCTGAAAAAACAGCAAGAGAATTTTTGGCAAAAGTAGGAATGGAACGTTTTGTTCATGCAAAGCCAAATCAAATTTCGGGTGGTCAGAAGCAGCGGGTAGCAATAGCAAGAGCATTGGCAATGCAGCCAGAAGTTTTATTATTTGATGAGCCGACATCAGCGTTAGATCCTGAAATGGTTGGAGAGGTTCTGAAAGTAATGAAAGATTTGGCAAAAAGTGGACTTACGATGATAGTTGTAACACATGAAATGGATTTTGCCCATGATGTTTCAAGTCGAGTTGTATTTATGGATCAAGGTGTGATTGTGGAAGATGACAAGCCTGAAAATATATTTGAAAATCCTAAACATGAAAGAACTAAAGAATTTTTAAGTAGAATGTTAAGTAAATAAAATGAGATTATTTATAAATTAAGACTAAAAAACAATTAAAGCTAGAAATATTCCTTGAATTTTTTTAAAAAATAGTGTAAAATAGTAAAAGTAAAATAACTAAAAATAAAAAAATATTATAATTAAGGAGAAAAAATGGCAAAAAAGAAAGCTGAAGATATTAAATTAACTTTGACTGATGAAGAAAGAGAAGGATTGGATAACGACGGAATAAAAAGAGTTTTGACTAATAAAGCTATATTAGATGTAGCAAAAGGATATGAATTTTCAGAAGAAGAAAAAGAAGAATTTGATTATTTCTTTACAAATGAAAAACACAAATTTTTTGTTGCTAAAATGATTGAAGATAAAATTTCTGTAAATGAAAATGATGTTACAAAATTATATACAGATAATAAAGCTAATTTTGATGCACAAAATATTCCTTTCTCACAAGCTAGGGAAATTATCCAAAGAGATTTGTTAAATCAACAAATAGCTACTTTAGAAGCTGAAGAGTTGAACAAATTAGTCGAAGAGATGCAAGATAAAATAGAGATTACTAAAAAAGAAATTCTTTTCTCAAAAGGAGATGCAGAAGTTCTAAAAACTTTAATCGTTGGTAAAATAATTTCTAAAAAAATGGCTGATGAAAAATTTGAAGAACAAAATAAAAAAGATTTAGAAATTATAAAAGATAACGTATACGTTAATTACTACTTAGATTTACAAGTAAGAAAAAATGTAAAAGTTACTCAAGAAGAAATTGCTGAAATCTACGAAAATGAAAAAGCAAAATTAGGAAACGTAACTCCAAATAGTGCTTATCAGCAAATAGCAAACGGATTATTAAACACTAGAGCAATTGAAGAAAGAAATAACCTAGTAAATAAAATTATAGAAGACTATAAAGTTGATGAAGTTGCAAAGAAATATACAGAAGGTGAATAATTAAAAATATTAATTTAAAAAACTGAAAAGTAGTAATTTTTATGAAATTCAGTTTTTTTATTTGTTTTGTAGAGTTATTCGTTATAATAAATTTAAAGTATACGTTTTATATAATTAACTCCAAAACTTTCCTTTCCATTTTTCATAAATTCCACTCGAATAAAATTTATTAGTATGTTAAAACTAAAAAATTTATTCTATATAAAGAAAAATATTATTATGAATTTTTAAGATTTTAACTTTTAAGTAAGGTATAGTAAAACTAGTTTAAAACAGGACTCAAAAATTTTACTCAAGTCCTAAATTATATAATTTCTATCAGTTCAATTTTAAATGGGTTCGAGTATAATATTTAATTTAATCATATTTTCTATAAAATAAAACTCAGATATTTTAGCAAAATAACTATGATATCTGAGTTAAAATAATTTTTATAATTTTTGTTTCAATAAATGTCCCATTTTTTCCTTTTTCACTTTTAAATAATTTTTATCCACATCATTTGCAGTAATTTCGATTTCTGCACGTCCAGCAACTTTAATCCCATATTTCTCGAGTCCTTCAATTTTTTTTGGATTATTAGTTTTTAAAATAATGGATTTTATTCCTAAATCCTTTATAATCTGTGCTGCTACAGCATAATCCCTTAAATCATCAGAAAATCCTAATTTATGATTAGCTTCCACAGTGTCATAACCTTCATCTTGAAGTTTATATGCTTTTAATTTATTTAAAATACCAATTCCACGCCCTTCTTGACGTAGATAAATTATAAGTCCTTCTCCGCTTTCTTCCAGTTCATGTAAAGCCCTGTGAAGTTGTTCCTGACAATCACAACGTTTTGATCCAAAAACATCACCAGTTAGGCATTCAGAATGAAGTCTGACTACGGTATTCTCTTTATTCTTTATTTCCCCTTTCATAACGGCAATATATTCTTTATGTTCAATTTTGTCACTATAACCTGCAAAAGTAAAGTTTCCAAATTGTGTTGGAATATCAACAATTGCTTCATTTTTAACTAATTTTTCGTTTTTTTTTATGTAAACAATTAAATCATCAATTGTAATTAATTTTAAATTATGTTTTTGGCAAAATTCAAATAAATCATTTCGACGAGCCATTTCTCCATCTTCTCTTAAAATTTCCATAATTACGCCTACATCAGAAAATCCTGCAAGTCTAGATAAATCAACTGCTGCTTCAGTGTGTCCTTTTCTTTCTAAAACACCACCTTCACGTGCGATTAATGGAAATATGTGTCCTGGTTTTCTAAAGTCTCTTGCAGTTTTTGTAGAATCAGCCAAATCTTTTATCGTTTTTAATCTGTCTCCTGTGGAAATTCCAGTAGTTGTACCTTCTAGAGAGTCAACTGAAATAGTGAAAGCTGTTCCAAAATAGTCAGTGTTATGTTGAACCATCGGATTTAATTCAAGTTCTTCGGCTCTCTTTTTAGACATTGGTACACACATAAGTCCACGTGCTTCGTTAATTATAAAGTTTAAAGTTTCATAAGTTACAATATCAGCAGGAATTATTAAATCACCTTCATTTTCTCTGTCTTCATCATCGACAACTACTACAGGAATTCCTTTTTTCAAGTCCTTAATGGCAGCTTCAATGCTGTCAAACTTTATTTTACTTTCTGACATTTAAAATCACTTCTTTCTTTTATTATATTTTCAATTAGAATCCATTTTTTTGTAAAAATTCCATTGTTAAATTTGATTTTTTTTCTTTATTTTCTATATTTTCAAAATTGTCAAACTTTAATATTTTTTCAACATATTTTCCAAACAAATCTGTTTCAATATTCACAAAATCTCCAGTTTTTTTCATTCCAACGGTAATATTTTCAATCGTATGTGGGATAAGCGAAACTGAGAAAATTCCATCATTATCATTTACATCAATTACTGTAAGGCTTGCTCCATCAATCGTTACACGTCCTTTTTCAACAATGTATTTCATATTATTTTTATAATTTTTATCCAGCTGGAATTCATACACTTTTGCAATTCCTTTGTCTGTAATTGATACGATTTTAGCCTCACAGTCAACATCTCCCATTACAAGATGTCCGCCTAAAAAAGTCATAAGTGTAAGTGACTTTTCAAGATTTACAATATCTCCAGCCTTGGCACGTTTTAAACCGCTTCTTTCAATAGTTTCAAACATTACATCGGCAGTAAAGTCGTTTCCATTTAGTTTTGTAACAGTCAGACACACGCCATTTACAGCGATACTATCCCCAATCTGTGCTTTTTCAGCGACTTTCTTCCCTCTTATTGTAATCTCGATACTTGCAGATTTTTTTGCAATATCAATAATTTTTCCAGTTTCTTCAACTAAACCAGTAAACATAATTTTCTCCTGATTTTTAATTTTTTTATTTTAAATTATAATAGTTCCAGTTTAAAATGATAACAGAAAATTAGTCTGTATTTATAGTCAATCTGTTAACTATAATTTTTTTGTAAAAATTCCATTCCAACATTTTCACCATAAACATTATATTTTACATTTTTTAAAACAATAGCTTCATTCATATTTTTCTTATCAAATCCAGCAATAAAAGATTTTCCTTCAATATCGCCTAAAATTTTATTAGCAATGAAAATTTCTCCAGCATCTACAATATCTTCTTCAAATGCCTGTGAAATAAGAGATTGACCACCTTCTAATAAAATTGAGTCAATCTCAAAGGTTCCAATTTTTTCAAGAATTTCTTTAAAGCTGAATTTTGTACCATTTAAAAATACAAATTTAACCTTGCTATTTTCAGAAAAATCTAACTGCTTTTCAGAATTTTTATTTTTTTCTGATGTAATAATTATTGTTTTCTCATCAATATTTTCTTTAATGATGTTATGAAATTTTTCAGTTTTTAAATGCGGATCAATAATTATTCTGTATGGATTTACACCGTTTTCAATTCTCGCAGTAAGACTTGGATTATCGGCTAGGACAGTATTTATCCCAACCATTATTCCCATAAATTTATTTCGATAAAATTGCACTTTTTCACGTGCCGCTTCGTTTGTAATCCATTTGGAATTGTCTGTTTTTGTAGCAATTTTTCCATCTAGAGTAATCGCACATTTTAAGAATAAATATGGTAATTTTGTCATAATATATTTGAAAAACACTTGGTTTATTTTGTCGCATTCTTCTTTCAAAATATTTTCAGTAACTTCAATTCCAGCATTTCTCAATATTTGTATACCTTTTCCAGCTACTTTTGGATTTGGGTCAGACGAGCCGATAACACATCTTTTTAGTCCCAATTTTACAATTTTTTCTGCACAAGGCGGTGTTTTTCCATAATGCGAGCAAGGTTCCAATGTAACATAAATTGTTGCATCTGACAAATCTTTAGAGTTTTTTGAAGCTTCATCCAAGGCGTAAACTTCGGCGTGAGGTCCTCCAAAATACTTGTGATAGCCAGTTCCAATAATTTTTCCGTTTTGAACGACAACAGCTCCAACCATTGGATTGGGATTTACTGATCCAGCACCTTTTTTTGCTAGTTCAATTGCTATTTTCATATATTTTTCATCAATATTTTCACTCATTTTATTTTTTCCTTTTTATGATGCTATCAATTAAATTTATAATTTTATTTTTATCAATATTTTCTGAAAATTTTACAAAAATATTTTTTATCCAATTTCTTTTATTAAATTAATCATTTCGATTGCAGAAAATGCAGCATCTGCCCCTTTATTTCCAGCTTTTGTTCCAGCTCTTTCAATAGCTTCTTCAATATTGTTTGTAGTTAAAACTCCAAAAATTACAGGTAATTCACTTTGCAATGAAATTTGGGCAACTCCTTTTGAAACTTCTGCACAAACATAGTCAAAATGTGGTGTAGAACCTTTTATAACAGCTCCAAGAGTAATTATTGCATCATATTTTTGTGTATTTGCTAATTTTTTTGCAATTAGCGGTATTTCAAAAGCTCCTGGAACCCAAGCAATATCAATATTTTTTTCAGAAACATCATTTCTTTTTAATACATCCAAAGCCCCTCCAATCAATTTTGAAGTAATGAATTCATTAAATCTTCCAGCTACAATAGCTATTTTTACATTTCTTCCATCAAATTTTCCTTCAAAAGTTCTCATTTTTAAATCATCCTCTCATTATTTAATTTTTATTTTCATTTAAAACTAAAAAAGCCAAGAATACTAAATTCAAGGCTTTTATATAAAGGTAGGTAATTTTAATTTGTAATTATTATAATTCTGAATTTTACATAAATAACTGAGTCATATACAACAAAATTATTTAATAAATTCATATTAAAAATTAATCATTTCACTTCTACCATCTAGACTGTAACTATCGGTACTGGAATTGCACCAGTTCATGTCGTTTTAATTTTATTTAAAATAAAAACAACTCGTGGACTTTACCACCGGTCGGGAATTTCGCCCTGCCCTGAAGTTTTAAATTTATTTTCTAAACTAATAATATCACTTTTTTATTATAATTACAAGCATTTTTTCAAAATAATATAAAATTTTTAGGAAAAAATCATTTTTTTGTTGACAAAATTTAAAACATAAGGTATCATTATATAAATTAAAATAAAATGAATAAATATAAAAATATTTATATAAAATAAACTTTTTATTAACTAAAATAATAATATAAATAATAGGAGGAAAAATGAAAAAAATACTAAAAATTTCAATTTTTATAGTATTTATAGCCTGTAGTAACAGTAAAAGTGATGAGTTGAAAGAAAATAGAAATACAAATGAACAAATGGCACAAATTCATACAATTTCCAAAAAAGATAAAAGTTGTACTGAATTAGAAAAATATAATATTAATGCTGAAAAAATAGACTTGAGAAATAAAGGGTTGGAAGAGATAAATTGTGTTGCAAATTACAAAAATGTAAAAATTCTTGATTTACGTTGGAATAGAATAAAGGACATAAAGCCTCTAGAAAATCTAAAAAGAATGGAAGTATTGAAAATAAATTTTAATCAGATAGAAGATGTAAAGCCGTTATTAAATTTGCCGAATTTAAGGGAATTATGGATACATAACAATAAAATAAGTGATATTAGAGGGATTGGAAAATTAACAAAGCTCGAACACTTGGATGTAAGTTTTAATCCATTAAAAAATGGAGTTGAAGAAATTTCTAGATTAAAAAACTTAAAAAGGCTGGAATTACGTGAAGTTCCAAAAAAAATTGTGGATTATGTATATGAAAATTATCGTGATTTCATGATTCCTAAAAAAATATTTATAGAAGAAAGATACCCGGAACTTACTGCAAAGAGAGAAAATGTGGTAAAATATCCTAATTTTTCAGAATTTGAGAGCAAAATAAATGGTTTTGAAACAGTAAAGATTATAAAAGAGCTTTCTACAAAGGAAATTGCACTAGATAAACTTCCGAAAGAGATTTACAAGATAGTTGATGAATATAATAGAAATTCTAAAGAAGCAGATGATAAAGTGGAAGGGGCAGCTTTTTTTACAAATAATATTTACTCAATATACACTCTTACATATCCTTATGCTTATGCAGGACAATCAAATAGTGAAACTTTTTTTACAAAAAATGGAAAAGTAATTGCAAAAGATATAGTAAATTTAGATTCACAATTGGAAAGCATTGATGAAAATAATCTGTTTTTATCAATAGTTGCAGCAAGTGGAGGGACAAATTATGTGATAACGGATATGAAAAGTGAACATTTGTGGCGTGAAGAATTTAGAGATTTTGGGCTAGTATCACCTAAGAGAACAGGTAAAATTTTTATAACGACTTCAAAGGAAAATGTTGTTAATGTAAGAGAAAACCATGGTTCAGATAGCTCAATAATTCATAAATTAGCGAATAATGTTACAGTTGAGGAAATTTCAAATGAAGGTGCCTGGAAATATGTGTATTTTTATAATAAAGATGGGGGATATTATATGAAAGGATATATACATAAAAGCCAGTTAAAATAGTTTATGATAAAATTAATTATAAATAGGAATAATAGGAATATAGTAAACAAAAAAGGGGTATAATAATTTTATTTGAATTGCTAAAATAATTTTGTGAAAGTTTTAAGATTTAAAGGGGGAAATTGATTGTGGTAAATAGAAAATTTAATGGGGTAGATATTGGGGATAGTGCGGTTGCATTTTTTGAAAAATTAGCTAAGCTGGAAAGTGGAGGAAAATATGATTTAGCAGACCAAAAATACTATATTGGAAAATATCAAATAGGAACAGATGTTTTGATGGATATGGGATGGCTTCCAAAAGGATCAACTTGGGCAAATGCCAGATTTATTGGTGAAGGTGCCACAAAATGGAAGTTAACAGGAAAACAAAGTTTTTTGAATACTCCAGCAGCACAAGATGAAGTAATTATGCGTTCTGTAAAAATGAGATGGGCAACTTTGAAAAAACATAAGGACAAAATTTGTAAAAATATAGCAGTTCCTAAAAATGCAGTTTATAAAGCGCCAGGAAAAGTAACTGCTTCTGAAACAAAAGTAAAAACAATAATAATGAAAAAAAGAAATCAAGGCTATAAAGCGGAAGATTTGAGAGGGAAAAGTTTTTTGCTTACATCATCTGGAATGCTTGCTGCCTCACATTTATGTGGACAAGGTGCAATGTCTAATGCTTTGGAAAATAATTTTAAAGGAGTATGGGGAATACCAGTAGATGGAAATTCCATGCCTTCACTGCTTTATGCTGAAAATTTAGCAGGACATGACTTATCAGTAATTATTGGATTCAAGGATAATTGTGAAGTTGGATATAAAGTTGTGGAGAAAAATCATACTCAGACTGATAATAAAAATATAAATAAACAGGCTGCAGTTCAGCAGAAACCTAAAAATAATATTTCAAATAATTCTCAATCAAAACCAGTACAAATGCAAAAACCTGTTTCAACCTCAAATACTACAAAAATAGAAAATGTTGAAAATACCAGCAAAATCGGAGTATTCACATTTAATGGGCAGAAATTTGAGGAAGTCTGGGATAGCGAAGAGTATAAAAGAGACAGAGCTGAAAACGGGAAAGCTCCTGAATTAGCTTTTGTAAATCCTGAAGAGTCTATTTTAAAGAGGCTGCAAGCTAAATTTCAAGATGAAAATCTTTATAATCAGAATTATGTAAAATATTTGGAAACTAAGACTGGGAAAAAGGTGCTGGAAGAAAATAAGGAAGATATAAATATTATTTTGAAAATGTATGATGAGGCAACAAAAGACAATGAAAACATTGGGAATGTAATAAGACAGCATGGGTTTGATGTCTTGAGGGGAAGAGAAGAGAATAATGAAGTTTTGCGGATACAGGATATAGTTTATTATATTTATTCGTACCCTATTCAAAATAAAACTAGCATAGAGTCGCTGGAATACGTGCTTAGTCAATATTCAGCAAAATATGTTAAATTTCCTGATAAAAAGCCTGTAAATAAATTTAAGAAACAAAATGACTATGTTGATAAAATACAAGGTGTGATTCAGATACATGTGAAAGATGAGGAAGTTAAGATTGAAAAAAATCAATTACCTGAAAAATATGACAAATACATGCAAGGAATAAAGGATATTGATGAAATTATTATAAAAGTTGCAAAAAGACAGTCTTCAGAATTGCAAAAATCAAGATGTGAAAATTTGATAAGAGAACTTGGAGAAAATGTATTAGAATATGAAAAAACTTATTCTATAGATGAAAATGGAGTCAGACAGTTTCCTTTATCAAGAAGGCTGATTGACAATATAATAATTGAATTTTTGAAGGTTCAGACTGGATTTAAGGAAGAAAATGAAATTAAGTATTTTGATAATCATAAATATAGAGATAGTAATATAGTGAGAAATTATTTATTATGGTATATAAAAAAACACAAAGGAATAGATTTACCTTCAAAAAGTGAAATGGGACTATTTGACAGGCTTCAAAAAATTGGAAAAGATATAAGGGTAACTACTGTTCTTAATGACTGGATAACTTCAAAATCAGCAATAAAAGTACGGAATATCAGACAAATAAGTAATTTGATAGATAAAGTTTATGAAAATTATAGGGATGATTCAGATTTTGAGAAAGATAAAAGTATTATTCAGGCTTTATTTAAGGACAGTAAGGAATTAAGAGATTATGCAGCAAATGTTGATTCTATGGACTTGTATTCGTTTTATAAATCATTTTATGATTTGCAGAATATTATAAATCCTACTGGAGAGTTGTTTGTAAATACTAACTGCATGTTAAAGTGTACGCTTGGAAAGGATATAAGCAGGCTAATAATAAATGAAGATAGAGTAATGCTTGGAGGAGCAAAGCAGGCAAATATAAATGACACAAATATTCAGCCTTTTAAATCATGTAGTGCTATCGGGATTTGTCAGCCAGCATTAATAGGGACATGGGAGAAAAATACAGATGTAAAAGTAAGAGACAAGCCAGCATTGCTGGATATTTCGACTATACAATGTATGCACGGTGGAATAATAAGTATTGATGATGCTGGACAAAAAGAAGTAGGAACGGCAGCTACTAAAACAGAAGAAGTTAAGGAAGCTGAGAGAGATGCAGATTGTCAATATAAGCTGTTAATAAATATTTGTAGCGATATAAATAATAATTTTATGCAGATACAGCTGAAAAAAGAGGCACAAAAATATGCTAAATGGAAAAAATATAAAACTGAGGTAATGGACAATATGCGTTCTTACTTTGCGAAAGATGTAAAAAATATGCTTGGAATAAGAAAATTAAGTGAGTCTGAAAAGAAAAATAAAGAAAATTTTATAAAGATAAACAAAGCAAAAATGCAAATTGCAAATCAGGAAGTTACCCCAGAAAAAGAAAAATATCTAAGAAAAAAAATCTATGCCGTATTCAAAGAAGCCTATAAAAGTATAAAACAAAAATCAGGGCCTAAATTTGATACAAAAGGAGTAATAAAAAATCATGGATTAAGCCTATGTGATTATGAGAGGAAAAATTTCTATTCTGCAAAAATGCTTCCAGTAATAACTTATGGTTATTTAATGCAAGCTGGAAATCTAACTATAACAGAAAATACAAAAAAATTGATTGAATCAGAATTAAATAGTGATATAAACACTTCAAATACAGGACAAATAAAATTACAAAACTACAAAATACAAAATAATGTAAGACAGGCAAAAGCAGTTCCAAAACAAAGAATAAAATCATCAGATGTATCAAACTGGATTGGAATAGGGAAAATGCTTTATACATCTATAAAACACGCTCCAACTGCAAATGATATTTTAAATGGAATAAGAAAAAATGGGAGAAGTGTAGCAGTGTGTCCGTTTAGTCAAGGAGTGTGGGATGAGACTCATAGTTCATCGAATAGGATAAATGTAAATTCTAATAATGTTGCACAAAAAAATATACAAAAAAAAGCTGATAATAGTTCTGAAAAGGAGGTTAAGGTAGATACAAAGAGAAATAATTCGGTAATTCAAAATGAAAATAATAAAAATACAACAATAATGAATAAAATAATTCCTTCAATAGAACAAACTCAAAATTCAAATAACAATTTAAATAAAAATATAAAAGAACAAAAACAAATTATTCAAAATGTTCCGCAAAAAAAACAAGAAACTAATGTATGTAAAATAAATAATTGTCCGCATAAAGAAATTGGAGAAAGAGCACCATGGATAAAAATTGCGGAAGAAGAAATGAAAAAATATAGAGGACAAAAAGAATCAGGTAAAACTTTATACAGCAGAATACAGAAAACATATTTTTCTATGGCAAATTTTGGGACAGATAAAAATCCTACTAAAGTTGCATGGTGTGCAGCATTTATAACATACTGCATAAAAACATCGGGATATAAAAACTCATCAAATCCTTCTGTTGGAGGTTATGACTGGGGAGTTGCACCAAGACCAGGATTGCCAAAAAGAGGTTGGTTTGAAGGAGAAAAAACACAACCTTTTGTAGGAGCTATAGGAATTTTTAAATTTCGAAATGGATATAGCCATGTAGCTATATTAGTTGGAAAAAGAAAAAATGGAATGTATGTATTTTTAGGTGGAAATCAAAACAATGAAATTAATAAAACTGCTTTTGAACCAAGTAGAATTGATTATTTTATGAAGCCTAAAAGTTATATAGTAAAACCAGAAGAACGAGAATTGCCAATAATTACAGATTCACAAAATACAGGTACCGTAGGATAAAGGAGATAAAATGATAAAATTATTGATTAAAATAATAGTACTGACTTTGATTTCATGTTGTGGAAAAAATAATGAAAACTTGTTTAATAATGTTAAATATAAGGAAAATACAGAAAAAAAACCACAAAAAATATTGAAAAAAGTAAGTTTTGATAATAAAAAAATGAATGATAAGACAATGAGCGTATCACTTAAAAGAATTATTGACATTATTATTAAAGCTCGAAAAAGTAAAAATTATATATTAGAAAAATATGATAATGACATTTTTAAAAAATATAGAGAATATTTTGATGATAATAAAAATAATAATGAATTTTTTGAAAAAACATCGAGTATACTTTTAAAATTAGAAAATAAATTGGATAGCTTGGGTTATAATAAAAAAATTGAAGAAACTATTAAAGTTAAAGATGGTGAATATAGTTGTTCAATTCAGATAACAAAAAATCCTAAAAAATTAGGATATGTTAATGGAGATATATATGGAACCGTTATCTGTTCATCTGAAGATAATGATTCGATGAGTAGGTTTGAAGAAATTTATTTGACAAAAATAGGGGCACAGTATTATATATTAGATTTATTAATTTCATAATTTTGTAAAAAAATAAAAATTATTTAATCTTAAAATTAAAATATAAAACTTAATTTAAGTAATATAAAACACAAAAATTGAAAATAATAATATTGACAAAATCCAAATTTTATTGTATCATTATATTAATTAAAAAATAATTAAAATATAAAGAAGGGGGAAAATAAAGTTATTTGAAAATTGTATAAAATTAGTTTAAATGGATTGCAAAAAGTTGGTTTACAGTAATTAATTTTTATATGATACTAAGAATAACTTTAAAGGAAATATGGGGAATAAGAATGTTATAAATCAGACTAATCGAACTATTTTATTTGAGGAAATTAATCCAGAGAAAATGGATATCTTGACGCTTATTAATGATGCGAGGGATATGGATTCACTGGATGATGAGAATGTTATTGAGATTAACAGGCATCTTTTGGTTGGAAGTTTTGAAGAGTTTTTGGAAAAATTTGATCCGAAGGTGTATAGTTATTTTGATGCGGAGAGTCAGAGTATTAAGTATATTTTGAAAAAGCCGGAGGGAGTACCTGAGGATTTGGTGACAGAAATTAAGATTAATAATGGGAATACGTTTTTTAAAATGCTTAGTACATTGATTGAGGCGAGAAAATCGCAAGGGAACAGGAATGTGGATTTTAAGTTTGAAAATATTTTGGAGCTAATTTCACCAAAAAAGGTTATTGAGGATATTAAGCAGACGAGAAAAGAGATTGCGTATATTTATCAGAAATACGAAGAACTGGATGATGAGAATCCTAAAAAACTGGAATTAGGAGATAAACTTAATTCAAAGTTTGAAGAAGCTTCAGAAAATTATAGTAATGTACTTGGAATGTTACCACTTGCGATTGAAGACATAAAAACTCGGCTTTTAATTGGAAGTGATACTAATAATTTTAAGTCAGAGAAAATAAAGCTGGGAATGCTTCAAGTAGGAGAAAAAGGAGAGCTTGAAGTAATTGAGTATAAGCAGGAAAATCAGACGGCTCTTGCCATGATTGAAGAGAAAAATACGACGGCTCTGGTTGAGGCTTTTAGGGATGACTATGAAAATGTTACCGATGAGCCGAATAAATATATTAGCGATTTGGTTGTCAGAACATTTGTGCCGCTTGCAAAGACATTTGTAGATGTTGATCCTGAGCAGGAAGTTGAAAATTATAATAATTATTTGGCGTTTTATAAGTCAGCACAGGAAGATTTTATAAAAATTGCAAAACCTCTAATTGAAAAAATATTGGGTGTGAAAATGTTTTTTGAGCAGTATGATGTGAGAATGGGACTTATGAAACCAACGCTTTTGATTACAAATGTAAAGCCTGAAATGATTGTAAAGGCTGGAAATAAGGATAAATTAAGAGCATTTTTGAACACAACTAATGAAAAGAATGACTTTGACAATACAGTATGGTTTGGAATTTATCCAAATGTTGATTTGGAAATGAAAAAAACTGAGAAAAAAGTTCGTGAAAGATTTATGGGAACAAAGAATGAAGATAAAACTGAAAAAAATACAATTGAAGTATTAACAAGCTTAATGACTATATTAGCGGAATATAGAGTCCAAGTATTTTTTAATTTTGAAGGAAAGCCTGAAACTTCGTTTGACAACCTTGCTACAATGGGTGTAGATAAATATATTGAAAAGACTCAAATGTTGGAAAATCAAAAATATTCTGAATATTTAATACCAGTAATTCCTAATTTTACGATAATTCCAAAAGATAAGTCAGGTGTTATGCTGGATTATAAAATGAAATTTGAAGAAGAAACAGGGGTTTCACTTTCAAAAGAACAGGAAGATTTGTTGAAATTCTGGATAGAAGGAGTGTATGTTGATGCGTCGTATGTTGCAGCTGGAATAATCGGAGCCACACAATGTTCAAATTATCTAAAGGAAAGGTTTCCAAACGTATCGCCACAATATCCAGGAGTACGTTTTGACATTGAGGAAAAAGACAATTCTTATCATGCAAAAACAACAATGTCTAAGGAAATATCAGGATTTACAAATACAATAAAGGATAGAATAAATCAATTTAACTATGGATTTGTATTTTCATCAGATAATGCAAATGTGGCACGTGAAAAAATACGGAATATAGTTGTATATAAGGCAAGAACTTTGCTAAAAAATCTGGATGGAGGCTATGAGCCGCTTTATAAGACACTTACAACGACGTATATTGAAAGAACGTTAAGATTTACAACGACAGACTTTAAAGAAGATAAGTTAAATATGTTTTTCAGTACAAATCCTGAAAGTCAAAAATCAGTCTGGTTAAAAGATACAAAATATGTAAATGGAATCATGCAAAAAGGAGATGACTTATCTCATATAATTGATGTAGATAATGGTATTTGCCAATTAAATATAACTTTTGCCGGAAATCTGAAAAATTTACAAGTTGAAATTAATAAAAATTAGTAAAATAAAAAAATGGGGGAAAGATGATTGAGAATAAGTATCCAATATTTGGGCATGGACAGGTGATAAGTAAGCAGGCACTCGATTTATTGAGGGATAACCCAGCAGAATTGACAGAACTATTTTATTTGGATAGAAAAGATGGGATAATTTCAGGATTTAATATTATTACAGATGCAGAAAGCAAACGAGTGATAATAACAAAAGGGATTTTGAAATGTGGTGGAAAAATTTTTTGGATGAATGAGGATTATAAATTTGATATGCCTGAAATTGAGAATAGATATATTTTAAAAGTAAAACTATTTTCAGATTTTCAGAAAAGAAAATTTTATGTTAGAAGTGCAGATTTTTCGTTAGAAATTTTAAATAATGGAGAAAATGTTGAAATAAAAAATGAAGATGGTGTTGAAATTGGATTTGATTTAGATAATCAATTAGAAATAAGCTATGAGAATTTTGAAAATACTGGAAGAAAAAAAATCGGAGAAATTGAGATAACGAGATTTATTACAAGAGTTGGAGCAGAACTTAGAAATGATTATAATAGTTTTATAGATTTAAGGCGTGATTTTAATTTGTTGGAGCTGATAAATACAAAATATTCTTCAAGACATGAATTAGGAACACTTCACCCTAAAATCTTGAAATTGTTTGGGAAAGAGGCTTCTAAAAAGGTAAATTTGGATATTTATGATGTTAATTTCTATGTAAATTGCTTAAATGGAAATGTAGAAAGAGATGTTATAATAGCTTATATTAATTTAAAGTTACAGATGGAAAATGAAAATTATAGTAATGAAGAACTTTACCAATATCTAGTTAAAATTTTAGAAAATTTAGGAAAAGATAGGGAAATTTCTCAGAAAAAAAGAGTAATTCCTAGAAAAATTACAATTGAATAAAAAATTGAAATTTATCAATTTTCTAATTTTATATATTCATTATTTAGTACGATTCCTTAGTTAAAAAGCAAAAATTATATTTTAATTATTTGGAAATACGGATTGTTATTTCGCTATGAAAAAATTTATAATAAATTCGTTATTTAAACAGAGTTTAGTATAAATAGTTGAAACTAATTAGAATTACTTTTTAAGGGAATTACATAAATATTAGATTTTAATACTTTGATAAAAAAAGTTTTTAATATCTTCATTATTTAAATGAGATTTATTATTATAGTAAAACTGCTTTAAAACTAAACTCAAAAGTTATGACTATTTTACTCAAACCCTAAATTTATATAATTTTTAGTAGTTTAATTTTAAATAGGTTTGAGTATAGTATAAAAAAAACTCAGGCAGTTATAAAAAATATATAATTTCACTGCTTGAGTGTATTCTTATGTATTAATTAATGTGATTAATCAACTGTAAATAGAAATTGATTTCCAGCATATAAACCTAATTTATTTTTATTTAGCTTAAACGTATAAGTTCCATCTGTTAAACTGTCATTTTTTTCATTGAAAGTTAAGTTTTTTGTGTCAACTTGCATTCCATTTTCAGATTCGCCTTTGTAAGTTATTTTATATTGGTTATTTTCTTTAGAAAATACTAAAATTCGATCTTCCATTGTGATTTCTTTACCAATAAGTCTGTCTACATGTTGTAAAGTCTGGCTAGATTTTACTTCTTCTGGTTTTACTTGAGAAGCGGGTTGATTAGTTGCATTTTCATTAACATTTTCAGAAGATTCTACAACTGGCTGTGCTTCTTTTGGGTTGGATTGCGAATTATTATTTGTAGTGTCAGCACTTTGTTGTTCAATTTGAATTTCATCTTGATCTTCATTTTGAGTTGCTTCTTTTTTTCCACAGCTCATTATTGCTAATATTACAAATGTACTAATTAACATTTGTTTTTTCAAATTCATAAATTACCACATCCTTTTAAGTTTATTCTTAGTATATATTTTATATTGTTTTTTAGGAAATTACAAGAGTTTTATTATAATAAAAGTTTTAAAATTTTCATTTTTATAATAAATCCTTAAAAATAATTAAAGTTTTGAGAAAAAAGGCTATTCTTTTTTAGAAAAGTGTGATATAATAGACATAGATAACCAAAAGCAAGTAAGTGTAACAAAAAATATATATTTGTAACAGTAACAGTTGTTTGAGGTGTAAAATTTTAGGAGGTAATACTTTGTTAGGTAAAGTAAAATGGTTTAACGACAAAAAAGGATTCGGATTTATTTCAGGAGAAGATGGAAATGATTATTTCTTACATTTCTCAAAAATCAATAAAGAAGGATTCAAAACAGTTAACGAAGGTGAAGAAGTAAGCTTTGATGTAGAAGAAGGACCAAAAGGACCTCAAGCAACAAATGTAATTTCTCAATAATCGATTAATTAACTTTTTGTTTAAAGGAAGGCTGTTTCAAAATGATAAATTTTGGAATGGCTTTTTCCTTTATATATGATTTTTATTTATAAAATATAATAAAGCTCTTTAAATGTGGAATTAAATATTACAAGTTGTCAATTAAACTTAACTGTATAAGTTCAAAATTAAAGAAATTAATTGTATAGAAAGAGAGGGAATCTTATG